>JASFFF010000061.1:0-11560 GCA_050124445.1 Desulfosarcina sp. | reverse complement strand
GACCTGATATTGGCGCTGCCTGGCTTCCATGGCGGTCTTGATGAGGTTGATGAAGACCGCCTTTCTGATGGGACGTCGAATCAGACTTACCTGGCGGAGGGCGGCCAGATCGCCGATGTGTACGTCACCGGCGATCGAGCTAGTCAGGACGATGCCCGGCAAATCGGACCACTCCGGCTGGCGCTTGAGTATTCCGGCCAACCGGTCCAGGGATTCTCCCGACAGCGCCTCCTCACCGATGACAAACGGACCGCACAGGTGAGCGATGTAATCCAGCATCGTCTGCATGCTCGTGCAGATGGCGACCTCGATTCCCTGCCGGGTCAGGATGTCTGCGACCAGAGGGGCGTCCCGTCCGCTGGGCAGCAGGATCGGGACAACCAGGCGATTTTCGGCGGTCGTTGTGCTGCGGTGCATCGGCCTATTTATTCCTTGTTTCCGTAGTCCATCAGTTTTTCCCTGTCTCCAAAATAGGTCGGGTTGCCCGTCAGGATGCCGTTGAAGGCGGTCAATGGCGGGCCGACTTCACAGCCGCCGTCCGAAATTTTGAACTCCCGGATGGTGTGTTCATGGCGGCCGTGCCGTTTCTTTAACACGGCGATACACCGGCGCAGTGTTCCCAAGGCTTCGAAGTGCCGCATTACGATGACCGTATCGGCAAGATAACTGGCGTCGATCTGCATCTCGGCAATGCCGGATGTGCCGAACTTGGTCACCACCATGATGGTCAGGACACCGATTCCGCTCAGGTAACTGAGCAGCTCGTGCATCTGCCTCATCAACTGCTCGTCCCCCGGGATGGTATTCATGTACCCGGTGAGACTGTCGATGACCACCACTTTGGCATCTTTTTTTTCCACCGCACTGATAACGTTCTGGGTGAATTCTCCGGGCGACACCTGACCGGTGTTCACTTGATGCAGGTCGATCAGGCCCTGTTCGATATAGGCGGGAATGTCCAAATTCAGCGAGGCGCTGCGCCGCAAAAAGGTCTCTTTACGCTCGTCGAAGCAGAAAATGACCGAGGCTTCTCCGCGCCTGGCCGCCGCCTGCACGTAAAGACTGGCCATCGTGCTCTTGCCGGCGCCGGTGGTGCCGTTGATCAGGCAGGCGGTGCCCTCCTCGAGGCCACCACCAAGCAGATCGTCCAAGTGGCGGTTGCCGCTGGAGAGCACCTGCCACTCGGTGAGCGGAGCGCGTTGGGGTGCCAGCCGCCAGGTAAAGAGTTCGAGGCCGCCGGTCAGAATTCGGTAGTTGTGACGGCCGGTAACGAACTGGTGGCCGCGCATCTTTTTGATGCTCAGCTCCCGGCTGATCGGCCCGAACGGGTAATTGTGCGTTCTCAGCGAGATCGTGCCGTGAACGATGGTGTCCAGTTCGGCGACCTGACGATCCGCCCGGCTGGAGGTGAACAGTGTGGTCGCACCGATCTGGCTCACCAGATCCCTGATTTTTAAAACCGAACTGCGCATCTGCGGTTGGTTGTCCGTCAGCATCCCCAGCTGGCTGATGGAATCGATCAACAGGCGCTGCGGCCGATACTGCTCGACGGCGTCGACGATCGTGCCGGCGATCTCGCCGAACTCCACTTCGCCGGGAGGAAACACGGTCTGCACCGCCGCCGAAGCGGCTTTCAGGGTTTGTGGAATCTCGAGAATATGCAACCCGCCGGTGTCCCAGCCATGCGACCGGGCGACCTCGACCAGTTCTTCCTCGGTCTCTATCAGACTGACCATCATGGCCCGCTCTCGGCACCGAATCCCTTCGAGCAGAAATTGCAGGCCCAGGGTTGTCTTGCCCACACCGGGCGCACCTTCCACCAGATAGATCCTGCCGCTTGGCAGGCCGCCTCGCAAGATGGCGTCCAGCCCCATGATGCCGGTTCCCATAAGCGTACGTCGATCTTCTGACATGGGCAGTTACCTCCGTCTGTCTGATATCATCGCTGCTGAGTCGGTCCTGAAAAAACCACTACACGGTTAGGCAGATCGAATCCCATGTTAATAACAGGATCGCTGAGGATTACTATTTAGCAATATATATACCGCGAGCAGGACAAACACAATCAGGAGTTTCCTGATTGACGTCACCGCCGGATTTGATGGGCACCTTTTCGAATAACAGATGGCAGACAGGGTCAGGTCAGATGGGGATGAGATCTTTGATCATGGCCAGTTTGGTGAAATCGGCCATATTGTCAAGGTTGAGTTTTTTCATGATGTGGTATTTGTGCGTTTCCACTGTTTTCGGGCTGATGCCCAGCGTCCGGGCCGTTGTCTTGATGCTGTAGCCGTCGGCCAACAGGGGAAAGACCTCTTTTTCACGCACGGTCAACGTGCTGATGCCGTTTTGGATATGGGCCACGTTGCGCGCCGCCCCCAGTTCGAGATAGCGCATGTGGTCTCGAATCGTGTCGGCATCGTTCCTGTTGAAGGCGACGCGGCCAGCCCCGACGGCGTTCAGCACAGGAATCAATTCGTCCGTCACGGACCCGTGGTTCAGGTAGGCATCGGCCCCCTCCCTGAAGGCGGACAACAGGCTGGCCTTGTCGGGCTCGCCCAGCACGATGACCCGCGGCGGTTTGTCGAGATGCGTCATCTCATAAACGGCTGTCGGCCATTCGAGACCGTCGATGCCGCTGTCCAGGACGACCACCCGGGCGGCCGCCGTGTGGACCTGCTTGACGACAGCTTTGGCATCCGCGGGCTCTGTGATCATGACGATATCACCGAGGGCGTCGATGACGCTGTCGATTGCAGCCCGACGGGCTTCGGTGGTGACAATCACGACCGATGATGGTTGGGTTTTCATCGTGGGTTGCTTCACAAGTGGTTGATCGGTGGATCCACCTCAAATCGAAGATGCTATCGTCGCATACGGCCGCACCAATGTAAACATCTCCTTTTGCAACGCGCTCGACGGCGTTCGACCGCCTAAAGAACTTGATCAGGTAGTGGCGTCGTCCGTCAGAGACTTCTCAAAAACTGATTTGGAAACACACACAGCGTACAGGATCGACCAATACTGGAAAACGATGACCGACCACAGGTCTTAAAATGGGGTCGTTTCAAGGCGAAGGTACACTGGTCTACCCATTTTCACCTGAAATTGGCGTGCTACTATTTTGATATTATCACGGTTTGTAGCAAGACCGATGCACCGTATAATCAATTTAGACGAATAGAATACAGTATCAAATTTCCAGCGACAAGCAGTCGCGCGTTTGAAAATCAACCGAAACCGATTGTTCACAGCACAAATCAGTCATTCAGATAAGGAGGATTATCCATGTTGAGATGGGCTGTTATTTTTCTAATTATTGCACTGATCGCCGGACTGTTGGGATTTACGGGAATTGCCGGCACCGCAGCCGGAATTGCCAAGATCCTGTTCGTCCTGTTTTTGATTGGATTTGTCATATTTCTGATTCTTGGTCGTCGACCGGCCGCATAGATACAGACCCGGTATGACTTCAAAGCGCCCACATTACCCTCAGATAAATTGCAAAGGAGATACCCTATGGCTGAACTGGTTGTTATCGGCTTAGATGATGAACACAGCGCGGAAACGGTACGTTCAAAGCTGCTGCAAATGCAGCGTGAGTATCTGGTCGACCTGGAAGATGCCGTCGTGGCGGTTAAAAAAGATGACGGCAAGATCAAGCTCCACCAGATCCACCATCTGACCGCCCAGGGGGCTATCGGCGGAACGTTCTGGGGCACGCTTATCGGGCTCATCTTCATGAGCCCCTTTTTGGGAGCCTCGGTAGGCGCCGCTGCCGGCGCCATCGGCGGCGCCCTGGCCGACGTCGGGATCGACGACGCATTCATGAAAAAAGTGTCCGAGACCTTGTCCCCGGGTACGTCGGCGTTATTCATCCTGATCCGCAAGGCGACCTTGGACAAGGTGCTTGAAGAGCTCCGTCCCTACGAGGGCAAGGTCATTCAGACATCCCTCAGCCACAAGGATGAAGACGCCCTGCGCGACGTGTTGGAGAAGGCGCACAGCAGCATCCAGCCATCCTGACGGATCCAGTGGTTTCTTTTGGCAGTCATGCGTTTCCGGGTTTCCCTTTTGCCAGGTGCAACCCCGCAAGCGTCTTTGTTGCGCCTGTCATGCCGAGCCGGTCTATAAACGTTTGACTTCCAGATGGCGATGCCCCTCTTCCACCTGTCGCTGCTGGTATCCCGGGATGGCCACGCGAATGTCCACATCCGTAACGCCACCGCCCAAGTCCACATCCAAAACAACGACCTCACCGTGGCCATGCATGGCGACCGTCAGCTGCCCGCCGGGAATCAGCGTGGGACCGAAGGAGATGGTTCGACCGCTGTCGACCCACTGCGGAAAAACACCGCTGCCGATGATAATAATACGGCCCTCTTCGCGCACGAAAAGGTTGCGCATCATCATCAACCATTCCGCGGCCGCCCAGCCGTGCTGGCCGTCCCCCATGCAGCCGCCTTTGGTAAATGGATGGATCGCCTCGGGCCACTGCCCGGTGGGCGAGGCCAAATCGGCGGTGGCCCGGATCAGCTGCCGATAGGTCGGATCGCCGGCCCGCAGAAGTGTCTGGGCGATGGCCAGCGTCAGGTAGGCATTGAGCCCCGAATGGATCATGTCCTGGAAAAAGGCGCCGGAATGAAAACAGTTGTCCATCAGGTAGGCGACCGTGTTCATGATCATGGGATCGTTGGGCCGCGTCACCTGCAGCGGGTAATCGGCCACGAGGGACCCGACGGCACCCGCATCCATGCGCCGATAGGGTGATGCCGGAATGGCTCCTTTGGCCTTGTTTTCAGGAATGTCGGCAATGCTTTCCAGGATACGTTGCCGGAAAACGGATGCATGTCGATGAAAGGTTTTCTGCTTGTGGTCATCATAAAACATTTCCGCCAGGCCAGCCGCCGCCTGCAATCCCGCCAATCCCCAAAAATTGTCCCAGTAATAGTAATCGTTGGGCCCCAAGTGTTCGGCACTGAAGCCGGCCGGCAGTAAGCCGTGGTGGCGTTTACGTGGGTCTTCTCGCACCCGTTTGTTGACGATCCAGTCGGCGCCTTTGAACAGCGATTTCAAGAACGCCTCGTCATAGGCGATGCCGGTCAGGTCGTGCAGCCGGCCGGCGATCCACAGGACCTGGCCGTTGGAGTCCCATTCCCCTTCCTGGGATTGAAAATAGCCGGTCAGCGTCTGTCGAGACGGGAAATCCAGGACCATGCGCGTCGCCCGATCGGCCAGCCCGATGCCCAGCAGCGCATGGGTCATCAAACAGGCGTCCCGGAACCAAAAACGCTTGTAGGTGTAGGGACCCGGGTAGGCCTCGTCCGCACTCAACAGGAGAAGGGTACGCACGGCAGCATCATAGAGGAATTGAATGGTTTCATCGGGCACCTGCAGGCGTGCGGTCTCGGCCAGTCGGTGCCGCCACCCTCGAATCGTTGCGTCGTTTCCGGTCCTGGCCGGGATTGCTGAATCTGTGCCATGTTCATCGGCCACTGGCAGCGACACCGTAATATCGACAGGCCGTTTGTCTCCGACGGGAAACACGGCCGCCGCCGTGGCCATGCCGATGGCGCATTCCACGGCCGAGGCCTGCTCCTTTTGATCCAGGAGGCGGGCCACATCGCCGTTTTCATAGTTGGAGAAGATGACCTTTTCCGGTGAGCGGTCGAGGTACACACCGGTTCGTCCGTTGATCCGAAAACAGCGC
Source organism: Desulfosarcina sp. (assembly GCA_050124445.1). GTDB lineage: Bacteria > Desulfobacterota > Desulfobacteria > Desulfobacterales > Desulfosarcinaceae > Desulfosarcina. The sequence continues at coordinate 5,850 of JASFFF010000061.1, read as the reverse complement.
GATGGTCGGTCGAATTCAACCGAATCGATGAACTGGATACCCTCCGGATTGTAAGGCCGCAACGCCACGACCAGATGGCCGCCGTGATCGGAGATGCCGCTGACCTGCATGTGGGTATGGAAACCATCGGGGGTTTCAGTTACCCGCACGGTCGAATCCAGGCGAAGACCGGATGTGTCGATCCGCGTGGTGACCGAAAGCGCGTCGTCCTCCAGATTGAGCCGCTGGTGTGCGTTGTCGGCCTCCGAAGGAACGAGCATGCGGCCATCGTTCGAACGCATCCAGCAATCGATCGACCAGCCATCCAGATAGGGGGTCACCAGTCCACGCGGGTCTACGATGGGATAATACGGCAGATCCGGATGCCCCACGGCCGTCCAGTTGCGATGGGTCAGGTTGACGTGGCTGAAAGCGAATCCCCTGGGAATGAAGGAGAGATCGTTGGGTTTGAACTGCTTGACGATCCAATAGGGCCAGATCCAGTCCAGGTTGTACTGGATGGCACGCGTATTGACCAGGCCGCGGGCATGAAACACCACCCCGGCCCGGATCAGTTCGATCGGTTCATGCACTTCGGAGGGGTGGCCGAAACGGCGCAGCCGCGCCATCAGAGTGATCGGGTCGAGAAATCCGTATGCCCGAGCGGCTCTCTTGATGATGAATTTCCACGGCAGCCATCTTTTCAACATCTCGCTGTTCCTTCTACATACCTAAAATATTGTGATTCAACCATCGGAAGCGGAATCGGCCGGTCGTCCCAATCGTTTGCGTACCTGTTTGGCGATGGCATAGGCGATAACCAGCAGCGCAAGCACAATCAGAATGACGTGCAGGTTCCATTGCGATGCCGCATGCCCGATCAGCACAAAGGGAATGCCCAGGATCCCATTGATCAGCCAACCGATGATGAAATAGTCGCGAAACGAGAGGCCCGACAGGGGCAACAGGTAGTTTTTGACCGCGTAGGGCAGTCCCGGCACGATCATGAACACAAACGCGAATTCGAGCTGCCGATCGTCGGGGATATGGACGAAGCCCACCCGTTTTTTTCTGGCCAGCCGCTCCAACCGGGAACGAAACATCGACCGGACCACGAAGAAAGCGATCATCAGGTGGACGGGCATCACCATGAACATGATCAAGATGCCCGCAGCTGGATCGAACCGAATGCCGATCAGCACCAACAGGATGGTGACGGGAAAAAACAGCATGGGCAGGATCAGAAAACCGCCCACCAGCAAGGCCGGATGCGCCTGGTCGCTCTTGATCATTTCCAGGAGTGACCGCAAATCCTCACGAAAATACCATACACCGATGCCAATCATGATTGCAGCCAGTATGGCCAGCAGCACGGTTCGATGGGTGTCGAGGAGGTCAAGCGCACGCATGTTCGCTCCTTGGACGTCGTTTCCCGCGATCGTCGAGGATTCGCTCTCTCAGATCCATGGGGCGTAAAAACGGCTGATCGTCAGCCAACTCGGCCGGCAGGAGAACAAAGCCGCACGTCTCCTCCGTTCCCGGACCGCCATGGGCACCGCTTTCCACGCTGAACGACAAGGGGCAGCCATCGGGTTTCCAGCCGGAGATCACCAGATCGCCGGCATTGGAATGACGACAGAGCCTTTCCAGGTCGGCTGCCACCTGATCCAGAAAAGGGTGGTCCTTGCCCAGAATCGCCGCCGGATTCTGCGAAAGCACATGTGTGCCAGAATCGTTGACTGCAGTGATCCTTCCTTCTTCTTCAAACAACACCAGCGGAATGTGTGCCCGGCGATTGAGGCGGCATGCCAATTGTGTAAGTGTCGCAGGCGCCTTCGGCGAAGCGATCTGCTCACGGATCCGTGGCGGCAGATAGAGATGGCCAAGCGGCCCCATGGTGGTAATTCGGACCGTGTCCATCGATCCACCGGCGATGGGTTGATGACGTCGATGCCTTGTCCATGGCTGCCCCAACAGATAATTGCCGGCCCGACGGTACAGCGTCGCCAATCTGTCGTCGGCATCCCGCCTGTGTCCAGTGCCTGAATTGTTATCGAGTACCTCGCGAATCGTCTTTTTCAGCGGTTTGCGGGCATGCCGTCGATAGGTCTCGACCGACTCCTGGCCATGATCGGCGAAGATGACGACCCGATAGTCCCGGCATGACGAGCGCATGGCGGTTGAATAGATATCCTTGACCACCCCGTCGATGCCTTTCAATGTCCAGTGCGCGAAGGCGGACGCGGGGCCGCGGCGGTGGGCCTGTTCGTCGTAACCGAAAAAATTGGCGGCAATGATCGGGACGCCGCGCCATACATCCATTTTGACCCGCAGGCGGATCAACTCCCGCAAAATGGCGCAGACGAACAGGCGCGTTGGGATGAATTTCAATTCTTTGCCGATGTCTTTTCCAGCGAACACGCCTTTGAAAAAATCATGCATCGCCAAAATCAACTCGACACCGGCATACCCGGCAATCCGCAGCAGCTTTCCGATCTGAGAAAAAAGAAAAAAAACCAATCTGAATGGGTTGGTGGCCCTGATCAACGATTCCAGATTCATGGTTTCGGCACAATAGCGGGCGGTTTCCGCCCCGCCGGCATAGATATTTGAATAACTCGATCCGCCGGCAAGCAGAGGCTCACCGGTGTTACGGAGACGATGCGCCATGGTGTCGGCGGACGCCGGCAAAAACATGGCATGCCGCAACCGGGTGTGTCTGTCGATGAACTCGAAGGCGGGTACCGCCGTCTTGACACCGTAATACAACTCCGCCTGGACTGCCGGTGTGCTCGACGGCAGTCCGGAATAAAAGGGTTTGTGAACGACCTCTTGCGTCGCCATCAAATGACGGAGAAAGGGCAGACGCCTGCGGCCCAAGGCACGCTGAAACTGGGTGTCGGAGAGGCCGTCGATTTGCAGAATGATCAACCCCGGCGCATAAACGCCGGTGTTGCAGCCAGACCATCCCGGCCACCGCTTCAGGCGCCTGTCACCGGTCAGCCATGGTGCGAGGTCGTTTTTTAGACGATCAGGCCGTTTCATCGAGACCAGTCACTTTCTCATTGTCGCTCACGGTTTGCAGGATGCTTTCCGTCTTTCCGGCGACCAGGTCCCACTCGGCTTGACAGGCCAGCAGGAATTTGTCCCACACATCGAGGTTGCTGTCGTTAAAATTCCCTTTTTCCATTTTGGTGCTGACCGCATGCGCATAAAGGCGCAACATTCGTTCGGCCGAGCGATCCCGTCCGAAAAGGGTTGCCGTGCGGCGGGCCGCTTGGCCCCATGCTATTATTTTATCTGGAGCATCCACGGCCCAGTGCAGTACATCGGCGAACTGGTCGCTGGATGCATCACCATCCAGCAGGCACCCGTTAACACCGTTGTCGACAACTTCACGAACGCCGGGCGCGTCCAGCGCGAGAACAGGCACACCGGCGGCCATGGCCTCGATCAACACCATCCCCTGGGTTTCGGTATGCGAGGCAAACACGAACAGGTCCATGGCATGGTAGGCGTCTACCAGTGTCTGCCCCGTGGCCTTGCCGGGCATAACCAATCGTTCATGCAGTCCCGATTCGACAAATGTCTGCTCAATCGCCTGCCGGCTGGGACCATCGCCCACGACCAGAAACCAGGCCTTTTGGTTTTTCTTCAGCGTCCGGGCCACCGCCGTCGCCAGATAGGCCAGGTTCTTTTCGGGGGCCAACCGCCCCAGGTGGCCGATGACGAATGCGTCTTGTGGAATGGCGTGCCGCTGTCGGAATGATCGCCTATCACCCTTGGAAAAGCCGGCCACGTCCACACCGGTGGGGATTACCGTGGTCGGTACGGTGACACCGCGTTTGCGGATGAGTGTTTGGATACTTTCGCTGGGGACAACCACCCGGTCGCACAGATTGGCATAATTGGTGGACAAAAATGCGGCAAAGCGCTTCATGTTCTCCGGATTTTCGCTGATATAATGCGTGTATTCCTCATACAGGGTGTGATGGGTGAAAATCAGGGGCAATTGCCGGCGCCGAGCGTTCCGCAGCGCGGCATCACCCAGCAGATAAGGGTGATGGCTGTGAATGACGTGCGGTTCAAACCGGTCCACTTGTTCATCCAATAGAAACGGCGAAGGGATGCGGACCGAAAAATCGCTGCCGTTGAAATTCTGGATGGCGGGTACACGCAACACATCGGGTTCGTGACGGTCGTGTGCCTCGCACGCGGGAAAGGTCGGGGCGATGACGAGCACCCGGTGGCCGGCGTCTCTCAGATCCTGGGCAAAAAAGGAGACCGAGCGGGCGACCCCGCCCACATGGGGAAGGTAGGTGTTGGTGAACATGCATATTCTCATGAGCCCATCCACGAGCGCTCCCGCCTATACAGGCAAGATCGCATTGATGCGGGTGCCTTGGCCCGGATGCGACGTGATATGAAACGACCCCCCCCAAATTTCACAACGTTCGCGCATGGCAATCAACCCGTACCCGCTCAAGGGGTCTTTATCGGAAAAGACGTCATTGACATTAAAGCCCCGGCCGTCATCCTCGATGAGAGTTGATATGGATCGCTTCCCGTCTGTAAACGCCATCTGCAGAAGCACTGATTTCGCCTCGCTGTGCTTCTGGGCATTGGTGAGAGATTCTTGTATGATGCGGTAAATGATGATCTTCATCACCTCAGGGACATCTTCTTCCTTGATATCCGTGCGATAATCCACACGAATGTTTCCGTGTAATCGTTGAAACCGGCGTAAATACCATTCGATCGTAGCCATCAGACCCAAACCATCCAGCATTGTTGGGCGAAGATTGGCGGAAATGCGCTTGGTTTCCTTGATCGTCGCCAAGATATAGGCAATTTCCTGGTTCAAGGACTGCGCCAGGCAGCCCCGGTTTTTTTCCCGAATGATTTCCTTCTCTTCAAGGCTGAATTTAATGGCTGCCAGGCTGGCACCGATGCCGTCGAGCAACTCCTTCGAAACCGTACGTCGATCCGCTTCCAGAACCTTCAGCGTCCGCTTGGAAATACTTTTGAGATGTTTCCGTGAGCGCTCCAGGGCGTCCGCCGTACGTTTGTGGTGAGCAATTTCTCCCTCCAACCGATTGATCGTTGAATCGAGATCCGCGGTTTTATCGATGACCTCCTGCTTCAAACGGTGTGTGGTGACCTCAAGATGCCGCTGGATCTGGCGGAGCTGGGTGACGTCCACAGCAACCATGATGATGAGGCGTCTGCCATCCGCGGTCTGACACAACGGTGACACGGAGAACTCCCAGACCAACTGTTGGCCATCAGCGGTCTCCAGCGTCAGTTGCAGGGGAGGCGGCGTGGCCCCCGATTGCAGAAACCAACTGGAATCAACCTGTTTGCCATTGTCAGCATCGGTTACAGCATGGCGGGTCAATGTATCGATGGTCGGAATGTCCTCCTGGGTGAAACCGGTGGTGGCTTGAAAAGCATGGTTGACCATCACCATGCGGCCATCTTCGCTTGCGATCAGCACTGGGACGGGAAAATTACAGAGGGCTTGAAAATAGCGGGAGTTCTCAACGCCAACGTTCATCATTTTGCATTCATCGGTTGGTTTCATTACCGGCATCCATTTTTATCCCCAGTTGTCAAAGACATCGCGATCGTCCAATTTGACCGATGGCCGTAATTTCTGGAATCATAAGCAATTATTTTTTTTGGCGCTATGGGGTGTCAACCGTATTTTAAACTGATCAAGCGGATCAGATCGCCACATTGGCCACCAGTGGAAGGTGATCCGAGGCAAGGCGTGCCGGCATCTGTCGATGGCAATCTAAAGAGATCAACCGGTCTGCCGGGTCGACCCAGATACGATCCAATGCCAACACCGGGCGGCGGCTCGGAAAC
>JASFFF010000060.1:0-11586 GCA_050124445.1 Desulfosarcina sp. | reverse complement strand
AGCAAAACCGATTTTGAAAATATCGGCGAGGAGGTGGCGTCGCAGCCGATCGGCGGCCATTGGTTCTCGGTTCGAATCGGATTCAGCGATCATCAGCTCCAAGCCGATGCTCAGATATCCGCTGACCTTGGCGACCACGGGTTTAAGCTGGTCGCGGCGGCGAACGATCAATTGATCCGCGGTGATTACCTGGTTGCACAAGGCCGCCAATTCAGCCTGTAGCTGGTCGATGATGTGAGATTGATTGATACGTTTCAATGCCCTGACGAACAGGTTGTCGCCTTCCAGAAAGGATGCCGCAAACTGCGGCACCGGGAGTTGGGCACCTTCGGGTGGCGGCGGGCGAAACACCTTCTTGCCCCTGGCGGCAAGATCACCGGGTCGGAGGGGTTGGTAAACTCCGATGGCCTCCTCGAAGGGCAGCAGTCCCTTTTCTCCCAGGCGGATGTTGCGCAAGCGGTACAATTCTTCCTCTGTTTCGCTGGGAATAAGGCTGACCGCTTCCATGAGCATGCCCTGAAAGCGGGGATGATCGAAAATGGATAGCCGGCGTAACAGCTGACCAATCATCTCATTGCGTTGCGCTTTGGCGGTCGCCGCTTCAGGCGTGCTGGCGGGATAGTCGACATAGCGAATGTAGAAGGTGTCGTCATCTGTAAAAAAGCCCTCCCCGAAATCCGATGGTGCCTGATCCGATTCCCGGATTCGGAGTTCAATATTGCGGAACAGATACAATTCCAGCAATTTGAGTTTGTCATCGAAAAACCATTTGGCCAGACGGTCCGGAGCGGCCGTGAGCAGTAATTGTAGCCACAGGGTGGTTTGGCCATGGTCAAGCCGGTCGCGATGCCACACCTCCACATCCAGCAGATATTCCCACTGACGGTTGGAGGCCAGCCCAATCAGCGGAATTGCATTTTCAAGGCCTATGTCATGGATCATGACATGCAGATCGGCTTCGGGGAAAGCGTGCACCAGCGCTGCCGGCTGCGGATGGGCCAGGATGGCTGCCAGCATGTGTTCAGGCGGTTGATTTAAAATGCGCTGCCGGTCTCCGGTCAATTGCCGGATTCGCTCGGCATGCGTTAATTGAGGGGGTTGGGTCGCTGGCACGGCTAATTCACACTCCTCATGCAGGGATAAGCCTCTACAATATACAGAAATTATGAAAATACAAGCGTATCGGTGCCAATTAGTGATTTCGTCGAAGGTCGATGCGCAGAAGCAGAAGCAGTCCGGGAAGCGCCATCAAGGTACAGAAAATGAAAAATCGCCACCAGCCCATGTGGGTGGCCAGGTATCCTGTTGGCGCCGAAGCCATTACCCGGGGAATACCCATGAGGCTGGTCAACAGCGCATATTGGGTGGCCGTGAAACGCTTGTCCGTAATGCTGGCCATGTAGCCGGCATAGGCCGAGGTGCCCATGCCGCCACTGAGGTTTTCAAAGGCGATTACGGCCGAAAGGGCGGTCAGATTCGGCCCAAGGCTTGCCAGCAGCGCAAATCCCGCCGTGGACAGAGCCTGAAGAATACCAAAAACCCATAGACTGCGCAGGATTCCCAGCCGGAGCATGATGATTCCGCCGGTGATGGTGCCCCCCACCGTGGCCCAAAATCCGAACAGTTTGACCACCGCACCGATTTGGGTTTTGGAAAAACCGATATCCAGGTAAAAGGGTGTCGTCATGGCAGCCGCCATGGTGTCGCCGATTTTATACATCAAGATAAACGCCAGGACCCAAAGTGCGTTTTTGCGGCTGAAATACTCCAGCAGCGGATCCACAACGGCATCCTTGAGCGTCGTCGGAAATGATACCACACGCGGTTCTGGTGTGAGCAGTGTCGTCATTGCTCCGGGCAGCAAGCACAGGGCCATGATCAGATACACCCGCGAAAAGGGCATGTGATCGGCCAGGATCAGGCCTCCGCCGGATGCCAGGAGCATGCCGACGCGATAGCCATTGATGTACAGCGATGACCCCAGGCCCAATTCCCGGTCTGGAAGGTCCTCCCGCCGATAGGCGTCCACGATGATGTCCTGGGATGCGCTGAAAAAAGCAACTGCCAGGGCGGCCAGGGTCAGCAGTTTGGGATGGGCGACCGGATCACTGAAACCCAGCCATACCAAGGCGACCATCAACGACAGTTGGGCAATCAACAGCCAGCCCCTCCGGCGCCCCAAGAGCGGCAGGGTGTAGCGGTCGAATAGCGGTGCCCAAAAAAACTTCAACGTATAGGGCAATCCAACCAGGGTCATCAATCCGATGGTGGTTAGGTCAACACCCGATTCGGTCATCCAGGCCTGCAGCACGGAGAGGGTCAAAAGCAGCGGCAGGCCGCAGGAAAACCCCATCACCAGGGCAACCAACATGCGCCGGTTAAGGATAGACGATGTGATCGAAGGGGGTTCCAAGGGATTCATCCGCTTGACAGGTTTGACGGTTCCGTGAAAGTTCCATATCTGCGCTAGACTTCATCCCTCGTCACTGCGGAGTACCCGTACCTACGCCGCCTTCCTCGGGATGGAACCTAAATGTCCGCCGTAAGGATAAGAATCGATTTGCTGTTTGCTCGCTTACACTCGCTATCGCGGCTTGCAAGCCTTGATCTCGCGTTCCTGTGAAACCCCTTGAGACCATTTAGCGGGTGGCGGTGAGAAAAAGGGGCGGCAGAACTGGTTCCGCCGCCCCCGCAGGTTCATTGATAGTGGTTGGTCCCGACCCAGAGTTGAACAACCGCTGACAGATCTTGGCATCATCCTTCCAGCAATTGATCCGGTGAGACGATGGGGCCGAACCGGGTCTTCAGGTCGATCAGACCGTCACGCTGTTCCCGAAGGACGTTGAAAAGCAGCTGGGGAATGTTTTCCTCCTTGCCGTAGGCCACCGTTTGCAGATCATTGCGGGCCAGGATGTTGTCCACATACAGTGAGAACTGACGGTCATACAAATCCTTGGAATAGGTTTTATCGATGAGGGTTTCGAATAGGGGCTTCAAATCGTCGTAGCGCGGGATGAATCCGATGGGTGTCTCGATGGCCCTCACATCTCCGTGGGCCCGACGCTCCAGCCACCCCAACCAGACTTTGACATCCTTTTTCTCCCCCAGCAATTTGTTGCCGTTGCCGCCCCGGGCATGATGCGTGAGAAAATAGTTCAAACCTGCCAAAATGGGCCGCTTGGCATCATCAATGGCGTCGCTGCCGAAAAAGTCAAATTGCGCCTTCATGTAGTCGCCCAATGCACCCGGAATGAAGGGCGCGTTGGCCCATGGTGCCCGCTTCACACCGGACGCCCCCACTTCCGTGGCCGTAGCTGCCGAGACGATACAGGCGCCGATCACCACCCCATGGGCCGAATTTTTGGCCACCCAGACCGGCGGCATGGTGTCGCTGTCCCGTCCACTGTAAGTGATTACACGGGTTTCCACGCCTTCAGGCGCCTCGGCCTGGTCCGAAAAGTTGGCCAACGCCGAGGAGGAGATGGTACAGCGGGCATTGGGATGCGAGATCGGAATCGATTTGCCGCTGCCGTCCTTCAACCCCTTTTTCCAGGGTCCCTGGAAGTTGCGTCCCCGGATGGGTTGCGCTTCACCGTTGCCTGTCCAGTGGGGCACACCATTTTCATCGATGAGGACGTTGGACCAGATAACTTCGGATCCAGGGTTTCTGAGCCGGTCCATCAACATGGGATCGCCTTCCCAGTTCACGTCTTCAACGATGCCGAAAATGCCGCATTCCGGGTTGATGGAGCGTACGCTGCCACCCGCATCGATCCACATTTGGGCCAGATCATCGCCCACAAAATGGTTTCCGGCCATGGCGGTGGTGGTTTTACCGCAGCCAGAGGGTGCGGCACCGGCCACCCAGGTCACACGGCCGCCAGGACCATCGATACCAGTGATAAACATGTGCTCTGCCAGTTCTTTGCCATGGCCCTCATAAACTGACTTGTCTACGGAAAAACGATGGTTTCCCTTTTTCAGCAGCAAGGTGTTGCCTGCATATGTGCAATTGAACGAATAGGTGGTGCGATGGCTGCGATCCATAAACACCCTGGCATTGGGCAGGTCTTCGGCCCGATTGAGGCCTTCGCTGTGGATGTTGGTGTAGAAATGGCCCAAGCGGTCGACCTCTTTTTCAAAATCGGCAAAGGCGTTGCGATAAAGAATTTCAGCACTGTGGCAGACGTATGCCGAGCTGGTAATTTCAAGCGCCGGGTTGGAGGCGGCAGCCCCCACGGGGCCGCGAATGTACAGTCCCACCACCATGGTGGCACCTTCCATGATGCCGGCCATTTTTTCACGAACGATTGAGCGTGCCTCATCCCTCAGGATTTTGTTGGCCAGGCTGCTGATTTTTTCATCGGGATTGGCAATATAAAAGGTCCGGTCAATAATGCGACCCTGTTCTTCTTTAAGATCGAAGTGGATGGTGTGCCCATCCATGGCCAGGACTGCCTCTTCCCCTTTGTTCAGCGCCATCTGGCGGATAAACTGGCGGTCTGCCTCGGACCCGGCGTTGACGAAAACCCGCGAAGGATTGCACATGGCGATGGCATTGGCAATTTTGACCAGCAGCGCCGGCTGGCTCAACCTTTTGATGCGAGACAGTTGCTCAGCGTCCAGACGCTGCTCAAAAAGTGCCCGGGCCTCTTCGACGGTATGGATGCCGCCCAGTTCTTTGACGATGTCAATCCCTTCATTTTTTTTCAACATGAAACACACCCCTTTTTGGCTTGATAGACGCCATTGTGCGTGACGTCTTTGTCGAGATAGGCTGCAACGGTCCCGATCTTTTTCAGCACAACTGCCAGCGGTACCACCTGAGCGGTGGTCGTTCGTGGTGCCGTCTGGCCAATCGATGGATCATGGCATTCGGTTTTTAAAGTTGGCGCTGACAGCCGATCCTGCCCATTTCCGGCATATGCCGGTCGATCCATTTGATGATTTTGCTGAATTCTTCCCGGCATTGCCGCAGCGCCTTGCCCCGATGGCTGACCCGGCTTTTTTCGGCCATGGTCAACTGGGCAAAGGTCTTGTTCAAGGGCGGAAAAAAGAAAACCGGGTCGTAGCCGAATCCATTGCTGCCGGCCGGTTGGCGGGCAATCATGCCCTCACAGCGGCCCTCATAGGTCAGTGCCGGTCCGGCCGGCACGGCGATGGAAATGACGCATTCAAACGCAGCCGATCGGTCGGGCTGATTGTCGAGCTCTGCCAGCAATTTGCTGCAGCGTTGGGCATCAGATGCATCGGGACCCGTCCAGCGGGCACTGTGGACACCCGGTGCGCCATCCAGCGCGCTCACCACCAATCCCGAATCATCGGCAAGGGCCGGATATCCCAGCACCCTGGCGGTAAAGCTTGATTTTTTATAGGCATTTTCATCAAAGGTGTCACCATCTTCCACCACTTCCGGTATCGGGCCGAAGTCATCCAGATTCTTGATGCTTACCGGGAAATCCTCGAGCAGATCCCGAATTTCGGCAGTTTTTCCCGCGTTGCGGGTGGCGATGACAAGTATCCTGGAATTGGTCATAACAGCTCTATTATGAATGGAATTAAACCTGAATCAACTAACACAAAACCGATTAAACATCCAGCAATAATCAACTGAAAAAACAATTGGAAACTTGAGTATCGGCACTGGTAAACAGCGGGTCGGTGGTTCTCTTTTCGAACCATCTACGGAATCAGCACGGTGCTGCCCACCGTCTGGCGCCCCTCCAAGTCTTGATGCGCCCGGCCCGCGTCCGCCAGTGCATATGTCTGACCGATGGATACGATTACGGCGCCCTTTTCGACCACATCAAAGAGGTCCCGGGCATGGGCTAGCAGATCCTTGCGCCGGGCCGTGTAAGTCATCAGGCTGGGCCGGGTGAGAAACAATGACCCTTTGGTCGCCAGGACGCCAAGTTCCAGCGCTGGTACGGCACCCGATGCCTGGCCAAAAGAGACCATGGTACCCATGGGTCTGAGGCAATCCAGAGATTTCATGAAAGTTGCCTGTCCCACGCTGTCATAAACCACATCCACCCCCTTGCCGCCGGTGATGTGGCTCACCCGGTCTGCGAAATCGTCTTCCCGGTACAAAATGGCATGGTGACAACCGTTGGTTTTGGCTATTTGGGCTTTTTCCGGCGAACCAACCGTTCCGATCACCTCGGCACCCAGATATCTGGCCCACTGGCAAACAATGGCGCCCACGCCACCGGCAGCGGCGTGAATCAGGATGCGATCGCCGGCTTTGACCGGAAAACAGCCGTGCAGCAGATATCTGGCGGTCATCCCGCGAAGCATCATGCCAGCGGCCTGTCGGGTGGAGATGCTGTCTGGCAGCGGGACCAGTCGGTGGGACGGAATGCAGCGTGCCTGGGCGTAGGCCCCGGGAGGGATGCCGGCATAGGCCACCCTGTCGCCGGCTTTGAAATCGGCCACCCCATCGCCGACCGATTCAACCACACCGGCGCCTTCCAAGCCCAGTACTGCCGGCAGCGCCGGCAGCGGATAGAGTCCGGTGCGGTGGTAGACATCGATATAATTGAGTCCCACAGCCTCCTGGTGCAGCCTGACCTCACCGGGTCCAGGGGAGCCGGGGTCGTGGTCCTCCCAGCGCATGACCGCCGGGCCGCCTGTTTCATAAATCCGAATCACATTGGGCATGGTGACCTCCTTTGACATAATAAAGCGGAATTTGGACATCAATGCTGCCAACCAGATGGCCAGCACCTGCTTGAGGGCCAGCTTTCCGGACGGTGATGGATCATGTCTGAGGAAGTTGCGCCACCTCGACATCACCGTCTGTCCGTTAACGAATGGCAAGCCTGGCGGCCGGAGGGGGGCGTGCCCTAAGGACGATCGATAAAATCAGTTTGAAGCACCTGGTAAAGCTCGTCTCCGATGGCAATGCCCACATCAATAAACTGGGGACCATAGCGCCGGCCGGTTCGCGTCCTGAAGGTGCCGCGGATCTTTTTCAACAGGGCCATGCCTTTGGGATAATGGCTGACGAAGGCCTTCAAGGGTGGATTTAAATAACCGACCATATCCCAGATGGTGTGAGAGAAATTGTCCGGACCCCAGCGAAATTTGTCGGCATCGTAAAGGCAGTCAGAGATCATGCGGGCCTGGCGAGCCGGCAGCCGCTCCAAGCGCGTGAAGGCTTCGTGGTTGCGAATGGCCGAGCAGACCAGCCTGACCTCTTCGGGTACCAGGGGGTAGGTTTCCAGAATATCGCGGGCCGTTTCGGCACCTCTCTCGGCGTGAGACGTCTCTTTGCGGCAAATGTCGTGCAGCAGGCCGGCGCACTGGGCCATCAACAGGTCGCGGCGAACCCGATCTTCCCCATGGCCGGCCAGCCGGCTTTCGATGATGGCCAGGGTGCCGGCGTCGATGGCCACTTTCTCTGCGTGATCCATGCCGTGGCCGAAATCATCGTCCAGACAACCGGTCATGTCTCGGCGCAATCTACCAATGGCTGCATCGGACTGGTAGAACTGCCTCGAGTCCCTCACTTCAGACGGATGGTTGCCGTAAAAATCAGGCAGGGGATATCGGGCCACAATTTTGCGAGCGATGGCTCTTATTTCAAGGTATACGGCATCCATTGGCAGGCCCCATCGCCTGTCTGCAGTCGTTAAAAAAATCGCCGGTTCCACTGGGGCAGCGAAACCGGCGGCAGACAATCAGCAGCGTACTTGCAGAAATGACCAACAGTGACGACCGATTGACCAACCTCGAGTGGTTAGATTCGATTGCCGTCCTATGGATTACACATCCAGGGACAGACCGTAAGGGGCGCCGCAGACCTTCCACGTGCCGCTTTCTTTCTTCAATTCCAGCGTCTCTTCGAATTCATGGGCTTGACCCAATTGAAACAATTTGGCCACATAGGCAAAAACTGGGTGAATACAGGTGCGTCTGAGCCCCTTAAGATGGATGGTTGCGGATTCCGCATCCTGCGCCAGGGTTTCGGTCTTCACATGGTAGATCATTTGCCTTATCATCCCGACCCCAAACCCGCGTAAACGGGCCCCATCGGTTCTGGCATGGAGATAGTTTTCCACGGTTGATGCGGCTTCATCCCCGACCAACTCACTGCACAGGTATTGGTCCATATCGTCATCCAAAAGAAAATAGGCTTTGGAAAAATCGATGGCGGTGCCGGTTGCTGTTGGCCGGCCGTCCACCAATATGAAGACCACCTGAAAAAACACTGCCAGAACCACCACCAGAATCCACACTGCATTGTTACTGCGCGTTGCCATGCTCAAGGCCTCCTTACAAGATCATCCCGGCAACCTACGGTTGCCCGAACCAGGTTTCATTTGCCGGCCGCTTTCATTGCTCCCTTTCAGCGCTCACCCGCATGGGCAATGGGTCGTCGAACCGTTGGCTGTAGGCACCGGTCATCATGATCGCGATCAATGGTGCGGGCGTATCAGGCTTGCCTGATACGATTTTGGGTAAAAAGGTCAAAAATGGCAATTAGCATGGATCATTTCATTAGACAAGCCCTATGTGGCCACGCTTTCGGTGACGCATGATCCTTGACCGCTCAACCATTGGGCCCCACGGAAAAACAGACGCTTTTTAGCCTTCAGCCCCTTGTCTTTAAGGGCAAATCAGGCTATTTCACATCTCCGAATCAGCATTTTATCCATGGACACCATTTTTTTGCGGATCCCTGACAATTGAACGGGTTGTCTTCAAACCGGGTGCTCGGCACCCGGTGACATCCGCAACCCTTGTTCCACGGTCGTCCTTGTGCCGTTGCGGCCTTGGACCGCCAATTCAAGCCACCCGCCACGCGGGTGGTCGTTGACTCAGAAAAAGGGGAGGCCCCATGACCACGCACGAAACCATCGATTTTGACGTTTTGTTTGTCGGCGGCGGACCGGCCAACCTGGCTGGCGCCATCCGGTTGATGCAGCTAGCCCAAGAAGCCAACCAGGAATTGGAGGTGGCCATAATCGATAAAGGTGCCGCAATCGGTTCCCACGCCATCAGCGGCGCAGTGATGAATCCCATTGCCATGGCCGAGCTTTTTCCTGACTATCGAGAGCAGGGATTTCCGGTGGAGCAGACCGTTCGCGGTGACGGCTTTTTTTTCCTGACCCGCAGCGGCAGCTTTAAGATGCCCATGGTACCGCGCCAGATGCACAACACCGGATTCCCCATCGTCAGTCTAGCGCGGGTGTGCCGGTGGTTGGGCGACAAAGCCGAGGCGATGGGCATCAACATCTTTCCTGGATTTGATGGAAAGCAGGTGCTCCTGGCAGATGACGGCACCACGGTGATAGGCGTGAGAACCGGTGACAAGGGCCTGGATAAAGACGGCACGCCCAAGCCCAATTTCGAGCCGGGCATCGACTTGTTGGCCAAGGTGACCGTGTTGGGTGAAGGCGCGCGGGGTAGCCTGATAAAAGAACTGGCCGGCACCCTGCCCATCCGGTCCGGCCGGCTGCCCGAAGTTTTCGAGACCGGCATCAAAGAGGTGATCCAGCTTCCCGACGGACACTTCTTTACCCATCGCACCTTCAATGACATTCATACCATGGGCTTTCCCCTTGACTTAAATACGCCCGGTGGTGGGTTTGTCTATGAGATGGCCGACAACCGCATTTCCCTGGGATTTCTGGTGGCCTTGGGTTACGAAGATCCGACACTGGACCTGTACGAGACCTTCATGCGCTTCAAGCGGCACCCCATGATCCAGAAAATCATTCGCGGTGGCAAGGTGGTCGAGCAAGGCGCCCGCGCCGTCTCCACCGGCGGGTGGTACACCATGCCGACGCTGGCCGTGGACGGCGCCCTGTTTGCCGGCAATGGTGCTGCCATGCACAGCACGCCGGCAATCAAGGGGATTCATCTGGCCATGAAGTCGGGTATGGTGGCCGCCGAGACCATCATCAACGCACTGGCTGCCGGTGACACCAGTTGTCGCACCCTCGATGGTTATAATCGGCGGCTGGCGGAGAGTTGGGCCGGCAAAGAGCTGCAGGAAGGCCGCAATTTCGCCCAGGCATTGGCCAAAAAAGGCCCCCTTAAGTGGGTCCATCTGGCCGCTCAATACGTCACCCGGGGCAGAGGCTTGATTGATCGCCTGCCGTCGGTAGACGATGCCACCACCCTGGCGGCATTGCCACGCGGTGCGGCGCCGCCCGGAACGGTCGATGATTCAGCCATACCGGGAAAGGAGGACCCAGCCATGGTGGACAAGCTCACCGGCGTCTACCTGTCCGGCACACTGCACCGGGAGGACCAGCCCAGCCATATTCTCATTCACGACCAGCAGGTCTGTGTGGAGCGCTGTTTTCCTACCTACGGCTGCCCGTGTACGCGCTTTTGCCCGGGAGATGTCTATGAGATGGAAACCGGCACGGCAGGCAAAGGCATCAGCGGCATCAAGCTGAATTTCACCAATTGCCTGCATTGCAAAACCTGCGATGTCAAAGATCCGTTCCACAATGTCACCTGGACGTGCCCGGAGGGAGGGGAAGGGCCCAATTACAAACAGGCCTGATCAGGCGACGGCCTTCAGAACTACAGGCAAAGGGAGGCACCATGGGCGGCGGCAGCTTGTACGATGTTATCATCGTTGGCGGTGGGATCATGGGTTCCACCACCGCCTATTACCTGGCCAAAAAGGATCCACAACTCAAGGTGGCCGTCATCGAACGGGACCTGGCCTACACACGGGCCTCTACGACCCTGTCCATGGTCAACGCCCGTATCCAATTCAGTCTGAAGCAAAATGTCCAGATTTCGCAGTATGCCTTCCATGTCCTGGATCGCTTCGAAACGGAGATGACGGTGGCCGGCAACCGGCCCAACATCGCCTACCACCGGGAGGGCAACCTTTTTTTGCACGCGGATGCGGCCGTGCCTGAAGCCAGAGCGGCCATGGCCATGCAGCAAGAATTGGGGTGCCAAGTGGATTGGCTGCGGCCCGATGAAATCAAAGCCCGCTTTCCCCTTTATGACCCGCAAGAATTGGCCGGTGGCACCCTCGGCACTCAGGATGGCCATTTTGACGCCTATGCTGTTTTGATGGGCTACAAGGCCAATGCCAGGGCCCGGGGCGCCGTCTACATCGAAGACGAGGTGACCGCCGTGCTTGTGGACAAGGCTCGGATCTCCGGATTGAAGACCGCCTCTGGAGCGACCTATTTTTCCCCGGTGGTGGTCAACTGCGCCGGCGCCTGGTGCAGCCAGCTGGCCATAACCGTGGGGGTAAACCTACCCGTGAATCCGGTCAAACGCCAGTGCTTCTGTGTGGATCCGGCCGTCAAGCCCAAGGGGTCGCTGCCGCTTACCGTTTTGCCTTCGGGATTGTATTTTCGAACGGAAACCGGAGGCCGGGTGCTGGTGGGTAAATCTATGCTGGATGATCCGGTTGGTTTTAATTTTACCTGGGACCAGCATCGCTTCATGGATATCCTGTGGCCGGAACTGGCCCAATTCGTCCCAGCATTCGAGCGCCTGAAGTTGGTGCGCGGCTGGGCGGGTCTGTATGCGGTCAACACCTTGGACGGCAACGCCATACTCGGTGAATGGCCCGAAATCAAGGGATTTTATCTGGCCAAC
>JASFFF010000059.1:0-11653 GCA_050124445.1 Desulfosarcina sp. | reverse complement strand
AAAATTCACATCCTGCTGAGCCAGGGTCGCCGTGGCGGCGATAAATCCGGAGTAACGTCCCATAAGCTTAATGAGTCCGATGCCGTTGGGATAACCTTGCGCTTCATTATGCGCACCAACGATGGCTTGAGTGGAGATCTCCACAGCGGTGTCAAAACCAAACGACCGTGAGACCAGATAGATATCATTGTCGATGGTCTTGGGAATGCCGATCACACTGATTTTAAGGTTCCGTGCAAGGATGGTGTCGGCAATCGCAACGGCTGCGTTCAAGGTCCCGTCGCCGCCGATCATGAACAAAATTCCGATGTTCATTCGCTCCAGGCAATCTACGATTTCGTCAATGTCCTGGGGCCCCCGGGAAGAGCCCAATATGGATCCGCCCATATCTAAAATGCTGGCAACCGAAGATGGGCTGAGGTCCATTACATTGTGGCTGTATTTGGGGATAAATCCCTCCAAACCATATCGAATGCCGTATGTTTTGCGCACGCCGTAAAGATGATACAACTCTAGAACGATGGAGCGAATGATATCGTTGAGTCCCGGGCAAAGACCACCGCAGGTCACCACGGCACAACGCAACTTACTCGGATCAAAATAGATATTTTCTCTGGCGCCGGCCAACTCAAAGCAAGGTGGTTTTTTGCATTCGCACAAGTAGTATTCCAACTCTTCGCTGTGTATGTTGATCAGTATGCTCTCATCGTCGCCGATAAATTTGGAGCGGGATGCACCCGATGCATACAATAAAGGCGATTGTACTTTGGCCTTGCCCAAACTTGTTATACGTGTGGTCATTTCTTCGTTTGTCATCTGCGCTCTCCTCCATAAGAAAAAACAAAATTACTGATTGTCTGTATTAATAGGAAATATTGGGCGAGTATGCAATCCAAGGATTCAAAAACTGGCTGTAGGCAATCATTTGAATGGCGAGCATTGAAAAAATCGTCTTGTTCAAAAGAACCACGATCCAAATGCTGGACAGTAGGTATCCGGCTGAAAATTTATGGAGGTTTTCTATCCGAAGCCAATGATTGCTGAAATCCGATGAAACCGAATAGCGCAGATCCGCCCTCCGGTAAGTATTCAATCAGATTTGGATCTCGTTGTTTTTGGTTTTGGACGGTTTCCACGGCGCACTGGACCGCAGACACGACGCTGGGAAACTCGGCCAGGATAGAGTCACCGGGGGCGTTGACCACTCGACCTCCGTGGTTTTGGATATGTTCGGTAAACAATTGCCGGCATTCTTTCAGGGCGCCGACCGTGTATGACTCGTCTTCGCCCATCAGTTTGCTGTAACCCTTGACATCCGCACAAAGGATGGCCGCTAATTTGCGGCGATCTGCATTATCAGCCATAGGATTCTCCTGGAATTGTCGAGGGGGCGCACCGTTTAATCAGTAGGACATCGGGAGCATGTTGCTGAAGCCGCTTTTCGATATAATTGTAAAGGTTCAGAATGGGGAGAAAGGAACAGTTAACTATTCCCAATAGTTATAGATAGAATGGATTGGCTGTGCGGGTCAAGCACTGATTAGCAATAATGAAATTCATATTGCAATGTCAGCATGCTGAATGGGTTGAAGCATGTGATTTCCAAATGTAACAACAATATACTATATAATTTTAACGATTTGGGATTAATTGAGGTACAATCACGAATCCGGAATTTACCAATACCGTCAAAGTCCAGACCATTCCTGCCGATTGGATACAGGTAGTTTTAAAACTGGCTACTCAGCTCACGCACCATTTCCACGCTCATGAAACGGGTGCAATAGTATCCATCATTGCTGGGTAAATACTATCATTGATCAGATTAGTTAGGTGAATTAGGCTGTAATAAGAATTTGCCGGGCTTCAACAATCACAGAATGCCATAGACTTGGATCAAACCAGTCACCGGCCATATTTCGAAATGGGGGCCCCGAGCAATTCATCAAAGGCTTCTTGGGGATTCAGCGTTTCTGATTCCTGGGAGGCCTTTATTTATTGTGGTCGGTTGCAAGGCCTGATCGGTGACGATTCCATTTTGTGGCTTTCCTATGTTGTGTCAATCAGCCAAGTTGGGATTGATTGAGATGCTGTCACTAATCTCACAATAGGAGAAAGGGATGCTTTCAACGTCTTACGTGAAAAAACATATACCAATTTCCACAAACATCAAATCTGATTTGGTATTATTGCCAAATGGTCTCTCCCGTCAAATCCACCTTAACGCAAACCCCCCAATCGAGCCCGATCCATAGCGCTTTTCGGATGCTACGGGACCGACCTCTATTTTGCTGACGCAAGGAGAGGGTGAAGGTCATTCATTCACTAGTAACCCATTATAGTCTGCCTTCGACCGCACAGATCTCAAATACTATAACAATTTCGGTTTACACAAATTTTTTGCTTTTACGGCACTGCGCCCACAGATTTTGCAGTAATGGTTAGCTGGACTGATAAGTGCCAAATATGCCTTCGGATCTTTTACTTGAATTACTTCCTCTACGTATGCACATAACGATTTTTCGTTTTTATCACTCATTTTATGTCCTTTAATGAATTGGCAATTTAAGTTCAAAAGTACGACGGCTCCAGATGTCTGCAATATGAGATACTTGACCGGTTGCCGATAGGTCAATCCTACCCATATTCGTTTGCTTTTCACCGTCTAGAGAAGACTCGAAATACCCAGTATCTGGTGGCCATTGGTCTTTCGTGCAGATTGCCCTGAAAAGCACCGGTGGGCGGCTCAGGCGGATACACCACGCGACCCCTGCCGCAGTATTGGAGGCCTTCCCGCCAGAAGTCGTTCAGCGCGTTTAGTACCGTTTGGCTTGGGCCAACAAGTCTTGCCGCTTGAGGCTTGCATCCTATCCCAGGCCAGAACCATAGCCGCTGAACGAGGATTGCCGGTCAGCGAATGCTACTTGCGATGAATAATGGCCTAATGGAAGCTGTTGAATGGTCAGGGCACCCGTCAAACCCTGTGCTCTCCGTTTAATAACGTGCCACCAGACCACTGGGAAAACCATGATAGGTTTGGGCTTCCCACGTCGTTGCCAATTTGATTGTTAATCCAGATAGATTGATAGACAGCGACTATATTGGTTTACATATAAAAAACCCCCATAGGCCTCTTGTCTTAAATGTAGTCCGAAAAGCAATCCCTGGTGGCGATGGGACCCTAACCGTTCCAGATTCGATAGCTTCCTGTATCCAGGTGAACGAAATCGTAGCGGGGATAGTAGCCGACACCACCCAGTTTTAAATCCAGACAGGCGTTGCGCAAGTGGCGTGTATCGCATCCGGGCAGGCGAATGTCGATGGCGCGTCCCAGAACGTGATAGCTGGATTTGGCCACACCGGACTTTTGTTTGCGCAGTCGGTCATTGGTTTGAGGGGAACGATAACCGGAAAGGATATGAAATGGACCACTACAGTCTAATTCACGGATTACGGAATTGAGCAGATCCATCAACCGTGGATCAATGGCTTTGATATCACCGGTGCGGTGGTCCCTCAATATGTGATTGATGCGGCCCATGGCATCAGGGCAATAGGCGCCGTTTTTGAAGTAGCAGGTGACGAGCTCTTCTCTGGTGTGTGTGTTGTAGAAGGAGAGCGTGCGATGAGAGTTGTCCGGTGAAAGGGCGGACCATCCTGCCGACGGTAGCAGGCAGGTAGACAATAAACCGCTACCGATTTTAATAAAATCACGTCTACTGCAGTGGCTCATGGCGCACCCTCAATCTGGATTAATTGGGTATACATTAAACAGAATTTCTTTCAAGGCGGTTGGCTATCTGTATAAAAGGTCAAATTAGAAGTGGTTGGAGATATGCTCCGATAACGCTATCTGAATCACTTCATATCTTGATTTCGTAAAAACGTATCAAGGGCTTCGATTAACACACCGGTGATGCTATTTCCGTTTTCCTCGGCATACTTAGTAGCACGTTCAATAATCCGATGAGGCAATTGGACCGCGATCGCTTGGGTACCGCTAATTGAAGGTACAGATTTGGCCTGATCCTTCATGAAACTTTCTCCCGAACAAAAACCAGTTGGTGTTTGATGATTATAGGAAAACGCTATCGAACCTCAAAAAAAAGTCGCTTAAGTAAGTCTCCATTGGATGTGGTTATGTCGACGCGCCATTTGCCCCTGTAACGGTCGTTGGCAATTGTCTTTGAACTCCAGGTCCGCCAGCGGGTAGACCGGACATCCAGAGATACATCGCTGATTTTCTTCCCTTCAAAATAATAGACATGGTGAATCGTTGATGAACCCTGCCTCGAATCAATCATTGACCACACATAAATTTTTTCATCCGATGGGGTAAAAGATTGGTCGACACCAACAGGCATTCGATTTTCAATTGAGCGACATACGGTGGCCTTAGACACCTTTAGGGATGCGTCAGCGATGGTCTGCTTCGTCGAAGAATCTTTTTCAGCCGGTTTCTTTCGAGAAGGGTCCACACCGCTTGCATCGCTTCTGTAGAGAAGTGACGCAGTGTGTCGCGCGGCTGCAGAACCGTCGGATGAAGCCGCGACGACTTGTGTTGCGCGCTTGGGCGTAGCGTGAGCCGTGTCAGCTTCTGGTTTGGTGCCTGAAACACTTGGGGCGGATGCGGCGGCCACGGAAAGCACCTTGTTTTTTACATGATCCCGCGACGATTCGCCAGCCTTGGGCGTACTGGTGGGTGCCGAAGTCACCGTTGATGATCGGGAACCAGCTTCAGATGCAAGGGGATTTTCTTTGTTCGCGAATGTTTCAACTTCGGCGACGATGGCTGAACCAGGGTCGAAAAGAAACAAATGATAGAACCCGGCTGCCGCAAGGAACAGAATAAAGGCTCCGAATACCGCCATGGAAGCATAAACCCAGTACCTTCGATTGGTCGACCAGCGAAATATGATCGTGCTGAAGCCGGGCTTCCTGCTGCGCCCAACAGGGCCTCGCAATGGCCTTCTATCATTGGGTAGAGAATCATCGCTCGTCTCGATCGGTGTTTTAGCTGCCTTTATCGAGCCGTAGATGGCCAATACGGCGGACACAAGCTTATCGAACCACGACCAAAGCTTTCCCCATCGAGGGTGGCTTGCTTGTGCTTGGGGCAGCGCTTTGAAGGGTTTGGCTGAAACTTGCCTGGCATCAATCGACTTGATTGCGGACAGATCAGCTTCAACTTGGGGCCGTTGGCGGTTAGCAGACTCATAAAGGCGGATGGCGTGATCGACATCACATCCAATTGCTCTTGAATAAGAGGAAAGATAGCTTTTTATGTAGGGGCCTTGGGGAATTTTATCGAATTCGTTTTTTTCGATGTACTCCAGATAAGCGCCCGTAATTTTTGTAATTTGAGCAACATCTCGCAAACTGATATTAATCGCTTCTCGTTCCCTTTTAAGGTAGATACCAACCGTTTCCATGATTTAATCCATTAAATTCTTGATATTACATAATAGCGCTACAAAATGTGGCCCAGAGATGGCCCAGAAAAGGTAAGCTTGAAGTGGTACCGGCCACTGGAAGATATCTGAACATGCCGATCTGATCAAGCCACTATATGATTTATATCGTTGAGCGCTGCGAGTTCATTGGCTCGGCAAAGCTACAAAGTAGCTGGTCAATCTTTTTTTAGCAAACAGTTACCAACCAAGACCGAATATAATCAATGCTTTGATAAAGTCTGTTTGGTGAACGCAGAGCGGATTTTCCCTATTTGGCGTTTGATCAGTTCGTCCCCGTTGACCGAAACCCTGATAGTAAGAGTTAAGATCATCATTTATAGCGGAAAAAGAACTTCGACACATTGTCTGCAATTGAAAGCATGAAATTAAATGAGTGCTTATTCAGCCGACGGTGGGTATTTTTTCATGATTTTTTCCACGGCCTTGTTGATCAGCTTTTCGCTTTTTTCGGGTGTATCCACATTCTGAACTTCCGCCTTGGCGGTTCCCCGCCAAATTAGGTTCTTCGATTCGGCATCAACAAAATCGAGGATCAGCCACCCTTCCTCATATTCATAGGTAGTAACGTTTCGAGGCCCCCAGTAGCCACCCCAATATCGCCCGTGGTGGCCGTAACCGTATCCCCAGTCATTAACCTGAACCTTTTCTTCGGAACCGGCGTGTTCAGCGATCAAGAAGTCAGGGTCGTCGGAGGTCCGCTTCAAGCCTTTGGCCATTAACTCAGCATCTACCGCTTTCTTAATCCGCTCGATGGTAAGGGTATCCATGCCCGCCTCAGCCGGCACCTCCATCCAATCATACGTTTTCAATGCTGCAAAGTCAGTCTGCTTATCGTAGTCGTATTTTACATCATAGACTGTGGCACAGCCGATCATCAAACCGAAAACCGCAAGCAACCAAGTACATTGATTTGTATTCATATCTTATACCCTCCCGCTGATGTTTTCAAATTGAGAAAGCAAGCATGATCGATGCTGGCAAAGAAACCGTGAGTATGTTTGGGATAACAATACATGGCCCATTTTACCACGGTGCTCTCGAGAGCGTTGTTCGTAAAACAGAATCCAATTTGATAAGACAGATTTCCCGGACGGTCAAGCGATTTAATGGTAGCCATACCGCGGTTTGAATGGGCAGCAGCTTACATTTGGAATCAACCCAATTTTTTACACCAAAACGAATCTAAGCCCTCAAATATCCCCAATGTTGAAAATAATAGTTGCGTTTGATGGCACCTACCTATTTTGAAAGGCCTTATAAGTTGGTTTAGAAGGACCCTATATGCCGTAAAAAGTAATTAATTGAAAGGGCCGTCTGAACTTATAAACAGTCGGCCCTGATAAACGCTCTAAAGGTTCTGCTATAAATTCTGCCGTTCATGGCCAGCACAACCGTTGGCATTAGCAATTTTATTGTGTTCGCGTTGGTGTTATGAGAACATCGATACGTCGATTCATTGCACGGCCTTCAGCTGTTGTATTGGGTGCCAACGGCCGGTCCGGTCCATACCCGGTGGCTCGAATTCGATTCTCCGGTAGCGTCTTGTTGGCCACCAGGTATGTTTTTACTGCCTCGGCCCGTTTTTGGGAAAGTTCCTGGTTAGTTTGGGCCGAACCGGTGCTATCCGTGTGTCCCTCGATCGTAACAGTCGGCTGGCCGAATACATTGATAGCCTTCTGCACTTTGCTAAGCAGGTTGTAGTTGTCCGTGCTCAAGGTTGCCTGGCCAACGGGGAATTGGATGCCGCGCATGCGGATAACCAGCTGATTTCCCTGCTTGTAAACCTCTGCCTCGTCAGGTCGAAAATAGCGCTGAACACGATTGAACTGTTCGTTAAATTCGCGTTCTGCCGCCAATTTCTGCTTGACCGCCTCTTGTTCACGTGCATAGCCTTTTACACCGCTGAGCTGCTGCTCCAAGTTGACTAGTCGATTTTTGTATACTTGATTCGAACTTTCAAGGTTTTGGTTGCTGTACTGTAAGGCTTCAACCGATGCGTTCAATGCACCGACCTGGGCATCTACTGGCCGGTCCCGCAAGTCACCAGCTTTCACAGTGTTTCCCAAGCGTGCCAACAGCTCCTCCACGTAAAGGGCGGATGCTTCCGGCGCCATCCCTTTAAACATCTCACTATTTTCGCTGATCACCATCATTCGCCGTGCCATGAATTCCGCATGGGCGGCTTTTTGGCTGATTGCTTCCGTGGCATAGGGGTTACCATCGATATAAGCGTCGGCCTCACTTAATGCCCGCGAAGCATCAGCATACGCCATAGGGGCGATCTTGGGGATCTTGGCCGCCTCAGCTTCGGCCATCATCTTGCGCGCCGTGCCGATGGCGCTGTCTTTGATGGCCATAATCTCCACATACCGGTATGCTGCTTGAACTTTGGAAGCATTCTTTTGCGCATAACTCAAGTTATCGTTCTCGATTGCCTTGGTCAATTTCAGATATTGCTTTTCCACATCCATATAAGGATCGCCCAAACGATCAGCACCTACATTTAGAGCCTTGTCCCTGGCCTGGTTCGTTTCGCTGAGAATCGTACGCGAAACTTGGGAGATGTCTTTGGCTTTATTCAGGCTATCATTGCCTTGGGAGACATAATTGCTGATAGTGGATAGCTTGGCTCCTTCATCCAACGCCTTTTTAGCCTTCATGAAGGCCGACTCGGCATCATCAAATAGGCCCGGCGACAACACGTCCACCTTATTGGCACGAGCCGTTGCCAGATCGGCTTCCAACTGACCGACCAGTTCACCGGGATTTCCAGTAGGAACAAGCTCGGACGTTGTTGTGGCACAAGCGCTGACAAGAAAAAAAAACAACCCCATCACCAGAAAACTAAATTGTTTTCCCATGTTCGTTTCCTCCTTTGCTCGCCTCATTGATGTTTCTGGAAATAGAAGGTTTTACGTTTGGTGCCATCAATTGCCATTAACAGATGAAGAAAGTTCCTGATAGATTCATGGCGCATAATGATGAATAGTTGTAGCGTAAAATAATTCTTTTGTTAAATTCGATGATTAAGGGTTAGTTTCACTATTTCAGCCATAGGATTCTTAAATGCAAACTTTAAAGCTGTTTGAATAGATTGTTTTCGGTGATGGTGGAGATGGACCCTATTTTTATTTCAACCCCGCTCTTTTTAGGGAATCAATATAACGATTAACATCAGCAGCATCTTTATAAAAAAGCTTTTTCATGTATCCATCAGATGAAAAGTTGGGAGCCATCCTGAGAACCTCAGCAGCCACTGCTTGTGCTTCTTCCCTTCTTCCGCAAATGCTATATGCAACGGTTGCATCCAATCGCACCATCAGATTGTTGACGCGATGGAGCCCCTCTTCACATGCTGTGATCGCTTCGCTACAATTACCTGTAAAAAAGTATGCACGGCATAGGTGTTGGTAATAATTTCCAGGTGCTAAAGGTTCAAGACGTATGGCGTTTAAATGAAACGTTATAGCTTCATCATGCCTTCCTGCATAAGAAAGAGTTATACCCAATAAGTCATTAGCCGATGCAGAATTTGGATTCAACTCGACGCTGGATTCAGCTTGCTTGACACCTTTATCATATTGCCTCGTCATCACATATAAAAGGCCTAACTGAGAATGCGCGTGTGCATATGAGTTGTCCAGGTCAAGGGCCTTTTTATTAAACGCAAATGCTTGTTTCAGGGATTCCTCTGGAAACTCGTTAGCCTGAAGAAATACATCCACCATATGTGTTGCAGCAATCACTAAGTATGGGCTCACATAATCTTTATCCAGAACCATGGCTTCTTCTGCCATTTGCCGTGCGAGAACATTGCTTTCTTTGGTCATCTTCCGCCACATCTCACGCGCCTGTAATAGCTTAAGGTATGCCTGAAGATTATCCGTACCTCTGGAGCTTGAGCGTATCTGCTCGCCTTGGGTCAACTTTACCTGCAATGCGGTAATAATATTTTTCGTTAGATCGTCCTGAACAATAAATATCTCTTTTAAGTTTCGGTCGTATCGCTCTGCCCATAAATGGTGACCCGATAGCGCATCAATCAACTGAGCGGTTATTCGTACCTTATCTCCGGCCTTTCTAATGCTTCCCTCAAGAACATAACGTACACCTAACTCCTCGGCGACTTTATTAATATTTACGGGTTTGCCTTTATACGTAAAAACAGAATTGCGAGAAATCACAAATAAATTTGTTAATTTTGAAAGGGACGTAATAATTTCCTCTGTTAGTCCGTCACAAAAATATCCCTGCTCCGTATCTCCACCTATGTTGACAAACGGTAGAACAGCAATGGAGGGTCTATCCGGTAGTTCAAACGCCATCTTATTTAAAGAAGCAGGCGCAATTTGTGGTGAACGAAAATGGACGTGCCATGCCACTACACCGACGATCACGATAAGGGCTGCTATTGTCCCAGAAATAAACGCTTTCCGTTTCCAAAAGGGGATAACATCTTTCTTTTTCTTTACTTGAGCGACCGTCACTCGGGGCTCCATTAAAACCCGATAGGCTCCCACCGGTCTTGTTATATTTTTTACCTCCTGATCGCCCAGAAATTCATAGCCCAAAGGCAACTTGGTTTCGATATGGTCAAATGCTGTCTTAGACACGCAAATTCCACCAGGATCGGCAAGTGACTCTAAGCGTGCGGCTATATTAACTCCATCTCCGTATATTCTGTCGCCTTCATGGATAACATCCCCAAGATTGATACCGATACGGAACTGCATGATACGATTTTCCGGTAATTCTGAATTCCTGGATTTTAGTTCCTTTTGAATGGCCACAGCACACTGAACCGCATCTACGACACTCTCAAATTCTGAAAGCATATTATCGCCCGGTGAATCGATTACTCTGCCACGATGTTGACTGATTAATGAAGACATGACGCTTTTAAAAAGCTCCAACGTCTTCACAGTCGCAGCCTCATCGTCGCCCATGAGTTTACTGTAACCGACAACATCGGCACTCATTATTGCTGTAATTTTTCGCTTGAATGCATCTGGGCCCATGAGGCCCTCCAAAACACCGCTCTAAATTTGTTGAAACATGGACAACAGATGCCAACTGCAAGTTTTCATTCAGACCTAAATGGTCCACGATCAGGTAGGGGAGTGAGAATAGTTGCTTTTGAAATTGAAACATATGATGGATTGGCTATATGGGTCAATAATCGATTAATGTTCAAAAAAATTCAATTTAAATATCAATATGTTGAATAGGTCGGTTGCAAGGCCTGATCGGTGGCGATTCCATTTTGTGGCTTTTCTGTGTCGTGTCAATTAGCCGAGTTGGGATTAATTAAATCAGTATCCGAATCGCATGCATGCAAAATGTTGGGACAGATGCTCAGCGGATCAGCGGAAAAATTTATTATGACCGAGCAAGCACGCTATGACTATCGCATGATAGCAGACCCCACCGATTGGTGTGGATGCCTGAGTCACAATCAACAATGATTATCCATGACAGCTCCCCCGGCAAATGCCTTAGATTTCCAAAACGAACGCGCCGGGCTGATATCCACAAGTTTTCAGGCCAAAATCGTATTATATTAAGGACATTGATACGTTGGAGACGATTATCCGTATGCGAGGACAAAGATTTAACCAAGAATAAATATCCATCTAACCATGCCGTAACATCGATTCCGTATATCAAAGATGGTCACTTGGACGCAACCCTACTTGCCCAATCAGATCCTTTTGCAAAGCCGGACCTTCAACCAGAGGTCCGGTTTTTTTGGGCATTACCATCCAGTAATCTTAGCGTCATTTTCATGTAAGGTTTTGGTGTTAATTTGCATTGAAGTGGACGGACACTTTACTGACCGAATTACGGAACCTGAGAGTCCGGTCCTACTATCAACACCTTCATCTTTCTCTCCTCCTCGCCGGGCCGCTTATTGGGTGGCCCGGTGTCTTTTTGAAATTTAATACATGAATCTTGCATGAATATTATGAACGAATTACAAATTGATCTTAAATCAAAGGTTTATGAAAGATCTCGAAGTATACTGAAATACCTGACAGGTAAAACCAGGAGTAGTCATCTCTTTTTCTTGATTTTCACCCTTTGGGCGCGTCGGAGGCTTCCATCTGCAGCGTTAGTAAGGGCTTGCAATAGCTCACTATGGCTGCACCCTTACATGCCTCGCAGATGAAAGTCTCCGA
>JASFFF010000058.1:0-11761 GCA_050124445.1 Desulfosarcina sp. | reverse complement strand
CTCGCTGCTGGCGCCGAATTCCAGCGCCAGCACACACTCGGCGATCATATCCGCCGCCCGGGGACCGATGATGTGGACCCCCAGGATGCGATCGGTCTTGCCGTGGGAGATGAGTTTGACGAAACCGTCGGTTTCACCCATGCAACGCGCCCGACCGGCACCGGAGAAAGGAAAGCTGCCCACACAATAGGGAATCTCCTGCTCACGAACCTGTTCTTCGGTAAGACCCACACTGGCCACCTCGGGCCAGGTGTAGATCACCGCCGGGATGGCGTCGTAATTGACCTCTCCGGCACGCCCGGCCATACACTCCACAGCGGCGATGCCTTCTGCGGATGCCTTGTGGGCCAGCATGGGGCCGGGTACCAGATCACCGATGGCATAGATGCCGGCAACGCTGGTGCGATAGGTTTCATCCACGAGGATCTGACCGGTTTTGGCGTCCGTATGGATGCCCAGTTCCTCGACACCCAGACCCCGGGTCAATGGTCGCCGGCCGACGGCCACCAGCAGCCGGTCAAAACGCATCTCCTCGGTTTCGCCTCCATTTTCCAGTACGGCGGTGACTTTGTTGCGCGCCACTTTGGCCGAAACCACCCGGGTATTGAGCTTGAACGCCATGCCCTGTCGTTTGAGAATGCGATCCAGCGTCCGTCCCACCTGACCATCCAGGCTCGTGGCAATTTTGGGCAGCATTTCGATGACGGTGACCGTGGATCCCAGCCGGCTCCACACCGATCCCAATTCCAGCCCGATATATCCGCCGCCCACGACACCCAGGTGCTTGGGTACCCGGTCAAAGGAGAGGGCTTCGGTGGAACTGACGATACACTTTCCGTCGAAGGCCAAGCTTTTGACTTCGATGGGTTCGGAGCCTGTGGCCAGCAGGATGTTGGTGGCCGACAGCGCCACGGCCTTTTTCCGCTCCGCCTTCACCGCGACCGTACCTGGCTCGGTAACCGTCGCCGTGCCGTGGAAGATCTCGATGTTGTTGCCCTCGAGCAACTTGCGAACATTTTCGGTAAGATCCGCCACCACCTGGTCCTTGCGGGCCAGCATGGCCGGCAGATCCAGGGAAACCTTGCCCGTCTTGATGCCGTATTCGGCAAAACGGTCTTTGGCCAGGTGGTAGTATTCGGAGGAATCCAGCAGGGCTTTACTGGGAATGCAGCCCACGTTGAGGCAAACCCCACCCAGGCGGGATGCCTTTTCCACAACAGCGGTCTTTAGACCGAGTTGGGCCGCCCGAACCGCCGCCACGTATCCGCCAGGTCCGGAACCGATGATCACCAGGTCGAACTGTGTTTGCTGTGCCATCTTTACACCTCCAATGCCATGCGTTCCGGGTTTTCGACGAACTCCTTGACCCGCTTGAGAAAGGTCACTGCTCCTTTGCCGTCCACGATGCGATGGTCGTAGCTCAGAGCCACGTACATCATGGGTCGGATGACAATCTCATCATCGATCACCACCGGTCGTTTTTCTATCTTGTGCATACCCAGGATGCCGCTTTGGGGCATGTTGAGAATGGGCGTTGAGAGCAGGCTGCCGTAAACACCGCCGTTGCTGACAGTGAACGTACCACCCTCCAAGTCGGCCAGTTCCAGGCGGTTTTCCTTGATTTTATTCACGTAGTCGACGATGGCCTTTTCCACCTGGGCGAAACCCAGGCGCTCGGCATGGCGGATCACCGGGACGACCAACCCCTTTTCGGTCCCTATGGCGACACCGATGTGCTGGTAATTGTGGTAGATGATATCGCTGCCGTCGATAAAGGCATTGATTTCGGGGATCTCTTTCAGCGCTTCCACGCAGGCCTTGACGAAAAAGGACATGAATCCCAAAGAGACACCGTGTCGCTTCAAAAACGCCTCTTTATAGAGCGAGCGGATCTGCATGGCCCGCGCCATGTCGATCTCGTTGAAGGTGGTCAGCATGGCCGTGTTCTGCTTGGACTCGAGCAGACGCTCGGCAATGCGCTTGCGGATGGGTGTCATGGGCTTGCGCTCCTCCATGGCGGCCATGGCTGGCTGGTCGAGGAGTGCGGCTGCGGGCGCGTCCTCGGGAATCCCCGCCGGTGCATTTTCCAGGTAGAGCAACACATCGCCTTTGCTGATGCGACCGCCGGGACCGCTACCCTGAATCTTGGAGGCATCCAAGCCCTTTTCAGCAATCAGCCGGCGCACCGACGGCGCCAGCGGTATCCCATCGGCGGAAACGGACGGCGTGGCCGGCGGCGCAGGTGGGGTGTCCGGGGGAGAAGGCGGCGCATCGGGTGCTGTCTCCGCAACCGGTGCAGCGTCGGCTTTGGACGCTGTATCAGAGACCGCCGCAGCCTCGACAGGTGCCAAAGCGCCCACCACGGACCCGATGGCCACGGTTTCACCGGCGGCCACAAGGATCGTCAGAACGCCATCCGCTTCGGCCACCACCTCCAGGGTTACCTTGTCCGTTTCGATCACAAAGAGGGGCTCATCCTTGCGCACGGTTTCGCCATCCTGTTTGAACCATTCGGCCAAAACTGCTTCCTGAACCGACTCACCGACACTGGGGATCTTGATTTCGAGGGACATACTGGCTCCTTGGTTGGTATTTTAACCTGATTGGTTTTCGCTGGTCGTCGTGCAATGCTTGGGATGGTTCGCCTTCAGGCTTGTTGCCGACATCTGACTTCCGATTTCCGGATTCCGCCTGCTGTCATCTGTCATCCGTCTTCCATCGTCTCTCCATTTTTTCAGCCGGCCATTCCCCCGGCTTGATTGTGGGGGCCGATGGCTTGATCAACGATGCCGTCCTGTTCCATTTTGTAGATTTTGGGAAAGCCCGTGGCCGGACTGGCAGCCGCTTTTCGCCCCACATAATCCAGGTCTTTGTTCAACAGCGACGCCAGCCGCGGGCCGATATACTGCCAGGCACCCATGTTCTCCGGTTCCTCCTGCACCCAAACCCACCGGGTGGCTTTTCGGTAGTTGCCGATCACTTTCTCAAGCGCCTCTTGTGGTAACGGATACAGCTGCTCCAGGCGAACGATGGCGGTGTCGCCCTCGCTGATCTGCTGACGCCGGGTAAGCAGCTGATAGTAAATCTTGCCGCTGCAAAAGATGACCTTTTTGGCCGACGCCCGGGGCTCCGGGTCATCCAAAACGGCGGAAAACAATCCCTGGGCCAGATCTGACAGGGACGAAACGGCCATGGGATGCCGCAGCAGGCTTTTGGGCGTCATCAGGATCAAGGGTTTGCGAAACGGGGCCTTTATCTGCCGCCTGAGCAGATGGAAGTACTGCGCCGGGGTGGTCAGGTTGGCCACCTGCAGGTTGTTGTCCGCACACAGTTGAAGAAAACGCTCCAGCCGCGCGCTGGAATGCTCCGGCCCGAGGCCCTCCCAGCCATGGGGCAGCAGCATGGTCAACCCGCACAATTGCTGCCACTTGGTTTGGCCGCTGGCGATAAACAGATCGATGACGCACTGGGCATTGTTCACAAAATCGCCGAACTGGGCCTCCCACAGCGTCAGCACATCGGGGCGGGTCACGGCGTAACCGTATTCGAAACCCAGGACGCCGGCCTCGGCCAGCAAGCTGTTGTACACCTCGTAGTTCGCCTGCCCTTGCCCCAGATGATTCAAAGGAATATGGGGCTGGCCGGTCTGGTAATCCCACAGCACGCTGTGGCGCTGGCTGAAGGTACCCCGACCCACGTCCTGACCGCTCAATCGGACGGAGTGGCCTTCGGCAAGCAGGCTGGCGAAGGCCAGGGCCTCGGCGGTGGCCCAGTCAATGCCTTCACCGCTGGTTACCGCATCCAGCCGTTTGGCAAGTACGCCTTTCAATCTGGGATGGACGGTAAAGTTGTCAGGCAATTCAGCCAAGCGGCGCGCCAGCTGCGTCACGGTCTTCGCTTCCACGGCGGTGGGCGACGGGTCATGGGTAAAGGTCCCATTGATCGTTGCCCATTCGGCGTAAAACCGGGGTTCGGGAAACAGGCAGACGCTGCCGTGAATGGCTTCGTAGGCCTGATCGAGGTTGTCATTGACGCTTTTTTCCATCGCCGTCACGTGATCTCTGGAGATCACGCCTTCGCTGACCAGTTGATCCCCGTAGGCCCGGTTCAATGAGGGACGCTCGCGAATGCGCTGGTACATGGTCGGCTGGGTGAAATAGGGCTCGTCGCCCTCGTTGTGGCCATACCGGCGATAGCAGATCAGGTCGATCACCACGTCCTTGCCGAAACGGTAGCGGTAGTCGGCCGCCAGCCGGGCCACATGCACCACGGCCTCGGGATCCTCGCCATGGACGTGAAAAATGGGCACCATCAGCATCTTGGCCACATCGGTGGAATAGCGCGTGGATCGCGCGTCTTCGGGCAAGGTGGTGTAGCCGATCTGGTTGTTGATAATCACGTGTACCGTACCGCCGGTGCGGTACCCCTTGAGCTGCGACATGTTCAAGGTTTCTGCCACCAGGCCCTGTCCGGCAAAAGCCGCATCGCCGTGCAGCAATACGGGGAGCACCACCTTGTCACCATCGGCAGCCAGGCGATCCTGCCGCGCCCGGGCAATTCCCTCCACCACGGGGTTGACCGCCTCCAGATGGCTGGGATTGCTCACCAGGTGCATGCTCACCGAGCCGCCGTCTGCCATTGGGAATTCGGTAAGGTAACCGATATGATATTTGACGTCACCGGAGCCGACCAGATCCTGGGGATCGTAGCAGCTCTCAAACTCGGAGAAGATTTCTTCGGCCGGTTTTTCAAGGATGTTTCTGAGCACATTGAGGCGGCCTCGGTGGGCCATACCCAAAATGATCTCGCGACATCCGGCTTCAGCCGACCGTCGCCGCAGCACATCCAAAAAGGGGATCAGGGCTTCACCACCCTCTAAGGAAAACCGGGTCACGCCCACATATTTTTTATTGAGGAATCCTTCGAACAACGATGCGGCAGTCAATTTCTCCAGCAGTTCGATTCGTTCGACGGCGGTTAGGTCGGGCCGGTTGTTGACCGGTTCCATGCGGGATTGAAGCCATCGGCGCTCATCGGGGTCCTGGAGATGCATGTATTCCACACCGACGCTGTGACAATAGGTCTGTTTGAGCCGACTAACGATCTCCTTCAACGGCACCGAGTCCCGGTCGATCAATCCAGGTGCGGCGAAGGCGCGTTCCATGTCCGACACATCCAGCCCAAAGGCATCCAGATCCAACAGTGGGTGTGCCGTGGGACAGGCTGACAGGGGATCCATGCAGGCCAGCAGATGGCCGATATCCCGATATCGATGGATCAATGCCCCCACGGAAGCTTGACGCAGGGCCTGCTGCGGATCGGCGTCTGCCGGCCCGGATATCCCGGCCATTTCGAATCCCTTGAAGAAGAACTGCCAGTCATCCGAAAGGGATGCGGGATCGGATTTCCATTTCCGGTATTGGCCGTCAATGTAATCGGCGCTCAGGTTCTCAGACAGATTCATTTAGCATGGCCTCCTATGGGCAAAAGCATTGTCAATGATCCGGCACGATGACACCCGCCTGGCGGCGGAACCAGCCGGCCACGGTCCGGGCCACCTGAAGCTGGTGTTCCGACCGGGCCAGCATGTGATCACCATCGGCAACGATGGCCAACTCAACCCATTTTGGATTGGCCGCTTTGGCCAGATGGGCCTCGGAAACCGGTATGATGTCGTCCCGCCCCCCATGCACCACAAGCATGGGGATCTTCAGCGAGCGGGTGGCCGCCGTCAAATCATGCCGCTGGGCATCATCAAAAAAAGTTCGCTTGAGCGCCAGCTGCCTTCCCCGACTGGTAAAGGCCACATGTCCGGTCTGCAGCAGGGTATCTTCCTGAGCTGATGTGAGAAAATGCAATGGCCGGGTTTGGCTGACCCGCCCGGCCACCCGGCAGAGCGCCGACACGGCGGGCTGCCGCTGGGCCACGAGCAGGGCAATGGCCGCCCCCAACGAATGACCGGCCAGGCCGATCCAGTTGATGCCCTCATTCTTTACCAAGGCGACAGCCGCCTCCATTTCCAGGATCTGCTTGGACCAGGTGGACTGTTCGAACCGTCCCTGGCTCTGGCCGTTACCCGAAAAGTCGAATCGCAGGGCCATGAACCCGACCGTGCAAAGTCCGCTGCAGATGTGGCGCAATATACCTGTGTGTCGGGAACAGGTGAAACAGTGGCCGGCGATGACGGCGCCAACAGGCGATCGATCTGGCTCATGCAGGGTTCCGGCCAAATCTTCACCCATATGATTTTGGAATCGAATCTGCCGTTCCATGGTATCTGTGGAATAAAAGGTTGCGGTTTCAATAATAACAAGATCCATGCCATGACCGTCAAGGCAAAAAGCAGGCAGGTGCCATCCGCGCCGGTCTGTCGGTTGCATGGATCTGATCGGAGGGATGTTTCGGCCAGATTGAACGTCGGCGGGGCTGTTTACTTGAGACACGATGTCTCAAGTAGTCTGGCCGGATAGCAGACCCGCCGACGATCGTTGGTTTGAAGCCGAGAGACGATCCATCGCGGTCGTGCAGGCCCTTGCGCCTGTTGGCCGTTGATCCGCCTGATCCGTATCGGTATGAAAAAAGAGAAGATACACAGGGCCCTGTCTTGGCCGCCGGGTCTGGGTTCCTCGGATGCGTGAACGCCTATTGTTCAACCGGAGGCGGCATCACGAGCAGCATACCCTTTTTTTAGCGTTCACCTGAGCCTCAGGCGTTAATGGCGCCCGCTCAGGTAAATCCGGCGCCGGCGGTACAGGTGTAGCAATGGTCGGCGGTGGCGATCGGCGTTCCCGGTTGCGGCGGGCCGATCATGTCGCTGACATGGATCCGGTTGCCTCCCATGGGCAGGCCCCGGGCCAGATTGAAATCACAGTCGTAAAGATAACCGTCCCAGGAAACCGACACCAGGGTTTTGCACATCACCCCGGTAAGCGCACAGGGATTGAAACTGTCAGCCAGCTTTTTCAGGTAGGTCTGCAGATTGCCGGATCGCTCCAACCACTGTCTGAAACGCCCCAACGGTGCATTGGAGAAGCTGAACAGATGATTGAAGGCAATGCCCCATTTGCGATCCAACACCTGCCGAAAGCGCTTTTCCGTCTGCGCTTGATCTGCGGCCATGAAAGCGCCGGTTGGGTTGCAGACCAGATTCAATTCCAACCCCGTGCCGGGCTGGCCATATCCCATGGCATTAAGCGTCTGTAAGGCCTCGATGCTGGTCTCGAAGATCCCGTCCCCTCGCTGGGCATCGGCCTGAGATTGGTTGACGGAGGGGAAGGAGGCCACGATGACGACCTTCAACTGTTTGAGCAGGCCCATCAGGTGCTTGCCGTCATCGCTGTTCAGGGCTGACAGGTTGGATCGGAAAATCAGCTGTGGTGACAATTGGGCAAACCGTTGGACAATGTAGTCAATATCCGGATTCAACTCCGGGGCGCCGCCCGTAATGTCGATCGATTCGAATGCAAGCTGCTCGGCCCAGGCCGCGATTTGATCGGCGGTCTGCCGGGTCATCACCTCAGTTTTGCCGGGGCCGGCGTTCAGGTGGCAGTGACCACAGGTCTGGTTGCACAGCAATCCAACGTTAACCTGCAGGATTTGCGTTTTCTCACGGGTCAACTTGAGCCCATGCCGGGCAAGCGTTTTAGAAAAGCCGGTAAGGTCGGCATTGGAAGCGTTTGATTGAGTTTCTTTTCCTGCCATAGTTGCCTCTTTACGGTACAGTTACATGGACATCTTTTCGGCGATATTTTTCATCTGGACGCCGTGCACCAAAGAGGCACCCCCTCTTATGGCAGTTGCCACATGGACGGCCTCCATCATCTCCGCCGTGTTGGAACCGGATTCAAGGCAGGATCGGGTGTACGCATCGATACAATACGGGCATTGTACGGCATGGGCCACGGCCAAGGCAATCAGAGACTTCTCCCGCTGGCTCAATTCACCTTCGGCAAAAACCGCTTCGTAGTACTCAAAAAATTTTTGGGCCAGGCTGGGGCTGTCCTGGCCGATATCGCCAAATTTGGGCAGGTCTTCGGGTTTGTAATAGGTCTC
This sequence comes from Desulfosarcina sp., assembly GCA_050124445.1. GTDB lineage: Bacteria > Desulfobacterota > Desulfobacteria > Desulfobacterales > Desulfosarcinaceae > Desulfosarcina. The sequence continues at coordinate 3,709 of JASFFF010000058.1, read as the reverse complement.
CATCGATCACTCCTCTCTTGTCTGGTGGTTACAGGCTGTCGTCTTCACAAGCCTCGGGTGTGCATGCCCGTCCCTTGAGGTTGAAGAAAAACTTGAGTCCTTTTTGGATTTTTTCGGAAAAAATTTTGGGGGAGAAAACATTGCCGGTGACCCTTTTGCTGATCTCACCCAACGTGGGATAGGGATGAATAGCCGACGCCAGAGTAGAAAGTTTGACCCCGCCGTTTAAGGCTGCCACCCATTCGGCGATCAGATCGCCCGCCCTTGGGCCAAGTATCTGGACCCCAAGGGGTTTTTCCTTCCTATCCAGTATCAATTTGATTCGGCCTTCGATCTGGTCTTCGGCCAGTCCGCGATCGTTGTCCTTGAATGCCTCGCTCCAGACACGGTAATCGATACCCGCTTCCTTTGCCGCACGTTCGTTCATGCCGATACTGGCCAGTTCAGGATCCGTATAGGTGCACCAGGGCAGCCAGGTGTAATCGACCTTGCGCGGCAGGTGAAAAATCGCATTGCTGACCACAATCCCGCCTTCGTATCCGGCGGCATGGGTAAACTGGTAGCCGCCACTGACGTCACCGGCAGCAAATATATGCTTTTGACTGGTGCGCAACCGTGCATCCACGATGATCCCCGTTTTTTCGAAGGCCACGCCGGCAGCGTCCAGTAACAGATCCTTGACATTGACCGCACGGCCCATGGCCACCAGCAGCGTGTCGGCGGTCAAGTCCACGCAGAGGCCGTCTCCCCGGGTCAAGGTAACCGTTTTTTTCTCTCCGGCCCCGGATACCCGCTTAACGGCGGCACCCAAGTAGAATTGAACCCCTTCTGTTTCCATGACCGCCTTTACCGCATCGGCCATGTCCGCATCTTCCTTACCCAAAATCTGGTCGGCACGGTCTACCACTGAGACCGAGGTCCCAAAACGGTTGAACGCCTGGGCCATCTCGATACCGATCGGCCCGCCCCCCAGGATGATCATGCTTGCGGGTAGCCGCTTGAGGGAAAAGATTTCTCGATTGGTAACATAATCAATTTCGTTCAAACCCGGTATGGGCGGAACGGCCGCGGATGAACCGGTTGCAATCACCCAGTTTTTGGCCGTAATGGCTTCGCCGTCCACATCGACGCTGTGTTCATCTTTGAAGCAAGCGGTTCCAAATACAACCTTTGCGCCCAGTTTGCAAAAGCGCTCTTCCGAATCATGCTTTTGGATCACGGCAATGACATCAGCGATACGACCGGCTATCCGAGAGAAATCCACGGGCGGCAGGTCCACCGTGGGCAACCCGAATCGATCGGCATGCTTCATATCATGATAAACATGGGCCGAGCGAATAAGGGTCTTGCTGGGAACGCATCCGAAATGCAGACAATCGCCGCCCAAAGCCGGCTCCTTTTCAACGATCACGGTCTTGGCACCCAGCTGGGCGGCACCCGATGCAACGGTGAGGCCGGCCGCACCACCTCCGATGATACCGATATCATAATCATACTGATTGGCCATCGCCCGCTCCTTTGGCTATCGTTTAGGGACCAGTTGGATCTGAAAAAATTCACCGTCCATGCGGGCAATCTTTTTTTTCCGCACAGACTTTAAGAGGCTGCCCAGATCCTTGAATTGATCATGCCGGAGCATAATGATTCGAACCGGCGTCGTCAAATGAGCTGGTGTCAGACTTGCCAGGTTGGTCGATCTTACACCAATTTTTCCCACACAAACCGTGCTTCAACCAAAGGCACCGCTTGCCGTGAGCTGCCGGTTTGTCGGAGGGAGGTAGGAAAAGCTACTCTTTTCCGGGCCATAAAACCCCTTTGCGCTGTTCGACAGCGTAGCAGAAACGATTCCACTCGAATTCTCGTTGGCTGAACGGGCAGCGCAGTTTGACTTTGCGGTCACTGACCGCCACGACCTCCCAGTCACCTTTTCGAGGGCCATCTTCAATATAGATTTTATCGCCCACATCGAAGGCATAGGGCCTGAAAACGGTCACATCATGCGTTGGCATAGACACCTCATACCATGGAATTGAGAAAAAACTTAAAGAGAGGCACTATTTGATCTTTGCAAACGTATCATGCCATGCGCACGCATTGCAGTATGTTTCCGTGCCATCCTCGATCACCGGGCATTCGTCTTCGTCCAGGTCCTCTTCAAAGCAGATCTCACCGTCTTTGTATTCGAATTCGTGGATATCGTACTCATCATCGGGGTTTTTAACATAAAACTGTTTGCAGGCGCAGACGGGACATTTGGATTGCGTCATGGGTGCATCTCCTTCAATCAGGTTCATCGGCTGCTTCACAAAGCAGCTGTCGCAGCCGTTCGCTTAAGAAGACCATCGATTCGATGTCCAGATGGTCGGTAACCGTCTCATCAAAAAGCAGCTTGGCAGTGGCCCCGAAGCCATCCGCCGGGTCCGCATCCCAAAAAAGCAGCAGCACCGGCACCCGCGGCAGGGGTCGAAAGCAGAAGGCGGCATCGGCCGCGTTGTCCCTCCCGGTCACATCGCGGCCGCCGATCCCGATGGCCGTGTCCACAAGGGATCCCATTTGGCCGCTAAACCGCTCCACCAATGGGGCTTCCACCTGCCCGGCCATGGTCTTTACCTTGGAAACCGTGTTGGGAAATTCTTCAAAGCCCTTCCAGGTTCCCGTCGGCGGCCGACGGCCGCCCTGAGCCAGATGGTTGTAGATGAAAACCATTTCCCAGCGGGTGAGTTCAACGCCATCCACCCGCACGATGGCCTCGGGGCAGATGATAACGTGGGTGTTGAAGTAAGGCAGTTTCAACGCCGGCCGGCCATCGTGATCGACCAGTACGCCCCCGATCCGGTCAGGGAGATCGGCCAGCGCCATGGAGGCGGATCGTTCCCTGGCCCATACCAGCGCGTCTTCGGCCAAATCCCGTTTGGTCCATTTGCCGTCGGCATACTGTGCCTCCAATTCGGCGTTGCACCGCTTGACCAGGTCGGGGGGCAGATGGGGGCAGCCGTCCAGGGGATGTTTCTCAGACACCACCATTCCGGCAAAGGCCAGGCAGGTGGCAAATCCGCAATCTTTGCAATTGGTTTTGGGCAGTATATCGCGGTACAGGTCGACCACTGAAAGGGCCATGGTCTACCAGACCTCGGGATAGCCGATATCGGTGAAGGCCGTTTCCATTTTCAGTTTGTGGTCCCGCTCCATGGCAGCCAGATCCAAAAACACCTGCCGTTTGTCATCGTCGTCGCAAAGGTCAGCCATTTCGGTGTACTGCTTCATGGCCTCTTCTTCCTTTTTCATGGCCAGGGCAAACGCGTCGACCGGTTTCATATCCATGGAAAGCGCCGGCTCATCTACGGTTTCGGCCACTTTGAAATCGCGTGTCTCGGAAAAGTAACGGTCGATGGTGTTGCTGGTATAAATCTTGGTGAGAATGTCGCGGTGTTTTTTCTCCTCCGCCGCCAGAGAGGCGAAGAGCGTCTTGAGATGCGGATCGGAAAGGGTGTTGGCTGCTTCTTCGTAAAACTTGCGGGCCTCCACTTCGTTGGCAATGGCCTGTTTGATGATATCCTTGTATTCGCTTAAATCCATGGCGACCTCCAGTAGGACTGATAAGAGGGTGGACGAAAGGGGCAATTGCCCCGTGGTGATTGTCAACTGATGTATAGTATTCACTAATCTCAAAGCAATCAACGTGCCACCTAAAAGCTGCCTAAAAAATAGG
>JASFFF010000057.1:0-11776 GCA_050124445.1 Desulfosarcina sp. | reverse complement strand
GAGGGCAGAGAGCGGGGCAAAGCCGAAAACAAGAAGGTCTTGATGGTCTTTAATGCAGATTGGTGCCGTTACTGCCTCAAGATGGAAAAGGAGACCTTTCAAAATCCCACGGTCATCGCCTATGTCAACCGCAACTTTGTGCCTGTCAGTGTAAACTCGGACAAGGAGCAGGAGATCGCCGAAAAGTACAAAGTACGAGGCCTTCCCAGTACCTGGTTCATTTCCGAGACAGGTGCCCCCATTGCCAACCGACCGGGATTCATCGCCGCCGATGACATGCTGAAAATCCTCAAGTTCTTCGGTACAGACAGCTATCGCACAATGAGCTATAAAGCATTTTTAGAACAGGGGAAATAAGGCAGCCGATCAGATCAGTTCTTAATTCCCCCGCCGGATCAGGCGAATGAGGGTAGAAATGGTGACGACCAAGGACAACAGTCCCAACAGACAGGGGACCCAGAGGTAGGCATGGTAGCGCGGTGTGTCGATACCTGCAGCCACGCCGGTAATGCTGAACAATAAAACGACCACGGCAAAGATCAGGGTCAGCAGCATCACGGGTTCTGTGTCATACCAGGGGATAAAGGCCCTACGAAACAGCAATTCGCTTTTGGATTTTGCTTTCACCAAACCTCCGATACCGGACTATCGATGCAACCTGACCATTTTCGTCAACCCAACCAAAAAAATAGACGGGCGATGAAACGGCAACTGCTGATCGCGGTTGTTCTTCTATGCAGTCTATTCGCCACAGGCTGTGCCGTGACCCCCAAGACCCTCTCCGTCAAGGACCTTGCGACCGCTTTGGCTGAAAACACCATTCTCGAGACCGGTTCGGCCTCGGTGATTTCCCAGGTGGAGCTCATGGCCCAATTAAACGACGTTCAGGTGGTGTATGCCGGAGAGAGCCATACCAACCCGACCCATCATGCCATTCAATTGGCCATCATCAAAGCCATGGCTCAACACACGCCGGATCTGGCCATCGGCATGGAAATGTTCGCTTACACCTACCAAGCGGTGCTGGACCGATGGGTGGCCGGCGAGTTGAACGAAACCGAATTTTTACGCCTGACCCACTGGTACGCCAACTGGCGCTTTGACTATGGGCTGTATCGCGATATCCTGGAATATGCAAAGGAAAAAAAGATTCGGGTGGTCGGCTTGAATGTGCCCTTTCACATCCCTCCGAAGATCAGGGTGGGCGGAATCGCCAGCTTGTCGCCGGCAGACCGCCGGCATCTGCCGGCACACATCGATACCGCCGATACCGACCACCGCGACTATCTGGAAGCCATATTTAATCTTCACAGCTTCCGCGGTAGGGACAAGTTCGAATTCTTCTACGAAGCGCAATGCACCTGGGAAGATGGCATGGCCGAGCGGGTGGCCGAGAACCTTGGCTCCGGCAAAATGGTGGTGGTGGCGGGCAACGGGCACATCATCCGAAAGTTCGGTATTCCCAAGCGGGCCTTTTCCCGAACCCTGGCACCGTTCCGGACGGTTTATTTGGCCCCGGTCGGTGGTGAAGCCCAACGGTCCTGGGCCGACTATCTGTGGGTCACCCCGGACCAGCGCCGGTCCACGCATACGATGATGGGTCGTCTGAAAAAATAGAAGTAAGCGTGCGAACACAATCTATCCGCATTTGGTAAATCCGCAAAAGTGGCAGGTCATGCACCCCTCTTCAAAACTGATGGTCTGGCTGCACTCGGGGCAGACCTCACCCAACAGGCTCCCCCTTTTTTTCAACCGGGTCTGTTTGGCAAGGTAGCGTTGGTCCAGCACCCGGGCGATGGCATCCGGAATGGAGAGCACCAGGCCCCCATTTTGAAAAACGGGATGTTCTCCGCCAATCCCTTTTAGCTGGTCCACCACCTTGTCCACATTGACACCGGACCGAAAGGCCAGGGAGACCAAACGGCCGATGGCTTCGGTTTTGGCGGTGGTCGAGCGGCCGGACTTCCCGATGGTGGCAAACACCTCAAAAGGCTTGCCCTGGTATTCGGTCACGGTCACATATAGCTGACCCAGTCCGGTCTTGACCCGGGTGGTGAATCCGTTCAGGGTGTCGGGCCGCTTCCGTACGGCAGTCATGAAGGCATCCTTTTCCTTTTTGGCCGATGAAAAGGAGAGCACCTGGTTTTCTTTGCTGCCATCTCGGTAGATGGTGACGCCTTTGCAACCCAGTTCCCAGGCCAGGTCGTAAATCTTTTGCACATCGGCAATAGTTGCCTCACGGGCAAGATTGACGGTCTTGGATACGGCATTGTCGGTGTGTTCTTGAAATGCCGCCTGCATGCGCAGATGCCATTCGGGCGATATGTCGTGGGCGGTGACGAAGACCCGTTTGACTTCATCGGGGATGCCGTCCATGTGGGCAATGGTCCCGGCGCCGGCAATGGCTTCCATAAGCGCCTGAGAATAAAACCCCTGTTGCCTGGCCACGGCTTCGAAATGGGGATTGACTTCCATGAGCCGGTCATTGTCCATCACCGTGCGTACAAAACTCAAGGCGAACAGTGGCTCGATTCCCGATGAGCAGTTGCTGATGATGCTCAAGGTTCCCGTTGGTGCGATGGTCGTGGTGGTGGCGTTGCGAAACGCCTGTTGACTGTCGTTAGCATAGCGGCTTTTTTCATAGTTGGGGAACACCCCGCGCGATTGCGCCAGCTCCAGCGACGCCTGATGGGACTCCGATTGAATGAATCCCATGATCTCTTCGGCAAGGCCAAGGGCCTGCTCGCTGTTGTAGGGAACCTGCAGCTGAAACAGCAAATCGGCGAATCCCATGATGCCCAAACCGATCTTGCGGTTTCCCTTGACCATGCGGTCGATCTCCGGCAGCGGATAGCGGGACATGTCGATGGTGTTGTCCAGAAATCGAACGGCCGTCCAGATTGTCTGTTTCAAGGCCGCATAATCGATTCGCGCCTCACCCGAGTGGTCGACAACGAACTTGGACAGATTTATGGATCCCAAGTTGCAGGCTTCCATGGGCAGCAACGGCTGTTCGCCGCACGGGTTGGTGCTTTCAATTTCTCCAAAGCAGGGCGTTGGATTGTCGCGGTTGATTCGATCGAGAAAAACGATACCGGGATCGCCGTTTTTCCAGGCCTGTTTGACCAGCGCCGCATATACCTCCCGAGCGTTGAGCGTGGCCACTGGCTGGCGGCCTCTGGGATCGACCAGATCGTAGTCGCTATCCGCGCTGACCGCCTCCATGAAGGTCTCGGTGATGCCTACGGAGATGTTGAAGTTGTTCAGTTCCGTGTTGGTGGACTTGCAGTGGATAAATTCCATAATGTCTGGATGGTCAACCCGCAGAATCGCCATGTTGGCCCCACGGCGCGTGCCCCCCTGCTTGACCTGCTCGGTGGCGGTGTTGAAAATTTTCATGAAGGAGATGGGGCCTGATGCGATGCCGCCGGTGGTGCCCACCATGGAGTTTTTCGGCCGCAGCCGCGAAAAAGAAAAGCCAGTGCCGCCGCCCGATTTGTGAATGATGGCGGCATTTTTCAAAGATGAGAAAATACCCTCCATACTGTCTTCGATGGGCAGGACAAAGCAAGCCGCCAGCTGCCCCAGACGCCGGCCGGCATTCATTAGGGTGGGTGAGTTGGGCAGAAACTTGAAATCGGTCATCAGATCGTAAAACTGCTCGGTTATGGCCTGGATGTCGGCGTTATTATCATAGTGCGTTTCTGCCTGGGCAATGTGGCGCGACACACGGTGAAACATCTGGGCCGGCGTTTCCTGTATGCGGCCCTCGGTATTTTTTTTCAGGTAGCGCCGCTCAAGTACGGTTTTGGCATTTGGGGATAGGTCGATACCGTTGCGCACGAACATGTTGCGTGTCAAACGCACCGGGCTCTGGGTATCCAGGCCGTATTCGGCCAGTTTGGCCTTGACCATCTCGTCGACCATCGGAGCGGTGATGTGCTGAAGATCCATCCGGTCGATGGTGGATCGGATGAATTGGGCAATCTCCTGCGCCTGGCTGTTGTTGACCGCATTTGCGCCGATTAGACGCTTACAAAAAACCTGGTCATTCCACACATGCGTGCTCAGGTCGACATTGCCGTCGTCAACAATGAGAATTTTTGATTTCTGTGCCATTATGGTCACCACTCCATTGGTTGCTGGGTGTGATCGTCGATTACTGTTTTGAGCCCGACGCGCTAATAAGGCCGTGTCGTTGTATGGTTTCTCCAGCTGGCAGTCATGACCGCTACCCCCGTTAAAAGATGGCTCCATCACGCCGAAGCAGCGCTGGGCAGCATTCCTCTGCCATGGGGATTCCGCCCGGGTTGGGCAGCACCGGAGCGGCTTACAGTGAAAGGGGGATCGGCCATTCAGGGTCAACACGATGGAAGCAGCGGATACCGTAACCCTGCCGCAAAGGCGTATGATTTTTGTTTCTCATACAACATGTAGTATGTCAAGCAGCTTTTAACACAATATCTTCTTATGAAACCTAGCTCAAAAAAGCGCGTTCAAATCGATTTTTTGAAGAAACCGGCAGCAAGCTGTGAGGAATCTTCGACCACAAGGAATTTTGCCTATTTTGTATTCGCTGGGCAGCCCCGCCCCCAATGAAGGGAAATGTGCTTGCTGTTGCGGTTCAAACTGCCAGCGTCTCCGGTGGACACCCGTCACGATCGGTTTAATATACTACATATGGAAAAAGCTTCTTGACAGACAACAATATCTTGTTATAAAAGTACTTCCGCTGCGCTGTGGCCCATGGTTTTGGAATTACATCATATCTTGAATCTGCTCGAAGCGTCGCACCCCTTAAAAAAAATGCCCTTGCCGGCATTTTTTTGTCGTTTCAAATCAAAACAGCCGCGTGTTGTGCATGAGGAGAGTCCTGTGATCGAAGAAATCAAAAAGCGTGACGGTCGAATTGTCGAGTTTGACTCATCCAAGATTACCGCAGCCATTGTCAAGGCCGGCAAGGCCACAGGTGAATTCGGGCAGCGGGAAGCCAAAAAGATGACCCTGCGGGTCCTTACCCTGGCCCATGAACTGCGCCTGGGCCGCTCTCCGGAAGTCGAAGAAGTTCAAGATATCGTGGAGCGGGTGCTGCTTGATTCACCTTACTACCAGACGGCCAAGGCCTACATTATCTACCGTGAGCAGCATGCCCAGATTCGCCGTATCGCCACCGAGGCCCGGGTGGACCTGGTGGATCACTATATTCGCAAGTTGGACTGGAAAATTAAAGAAAACAGCAACATGTGCTACTCATTACAGGGTCTCAACAATTACATATCCTCAGATGTCACATCGGAATACTGGCTCAACAAGATCTATCCGCCGGAAATTCGTCGGGCGCATGCCGACGGTGACTTGCACATCCACGACCTGAGTCTGCTGTCGGTTTACTGCGTTGGATGGGATCTCACCGATATTCTGCGCAGCGGTTTCAAAGGCGTCGAGGGCAAGGTGGAAAGTGCTCCGCCCAGACATCTGCGATCGGCGCTGGGCCAGATCGTCAACTTTTTTTACACCCTCCAGGGTGAGGCAGCCGGCGCACAGGCACTTTCCAACTTCGATACCCTTTTGGCACCCTTCATCCGCTTTGATAAGCTCAGCTTCGCCAAGGTCAAGCAGGCCCTGCAGGAATTTGTCTTCAACATCAACATACCGACACGCGTGGGGTTCCAGACCCCATTTACCAATATCACCATGGACCTTTGCGTTCCGGCAACATTGAAAGACCACCCGGTGATCATTGGCGGCAAAGAGAAAAAGGCCACCTACGGCGAGTTCCAGGCCGAAATGGACCTTTTTAACCGGGCCTTTGCAGAGGTGATGATCGAAGGTGACGCCAAGGGACGCGTCTTCACCTTCCCTATTCCGACCTACAACATTACCAAGGATTTCGATTGGGACAACGCCAATCTGGAAACCGTGTGGCAGATGACGGGCAAATACGGCATCCCCTACTTTTCCAACTTCGTCAATTCGGATATGTCACCTGAAGACGCCCGTTCCATGTGCTGTCGCCTGCGGTTGGACAACCGAGAACTGCTCAAGCGCGGCGGGGGCCTTTTCGGTGCCAACCCGTTGACCGGCTCCATCGGCGTGGTGACCATCAACCTGCCCCGAATCGGCCATCTGGCCGATGATGAGAGCGGGTTTTTCGACCGTCTCCAGGCCAAGGTGAACCTGGCTATTGAGAGCCTGGCCATTAAGCGCAAAGTGCTGGAGCAGTTTACCGACAAAAACCTGTACCCGTATTCCAAGTTCTACCTGCGATCGATCAAAAAGCGCGCCGGTGTCTACTGGAAAAACCACTTTTCGACCATCGGCATTGTGGGCATGAACGAAGCTTGCCTGAACTTCTTGGGAACGGACATTACCTCCGACAAGGGGCAGGCATTTGCCGTTTCCGTCATGGACCATCTGCGGGACATGATTGCCGCCATTCAGGACCGCACCGGAGACATCTTTAACCTGGAGGCCACGCCGGCCGAAGGCACTTCCTACCGCCTGGCCATGATCGACAAGAAGCGCTATGCAGAAATTTTATGCGCCAATGAGACGGACTACCGTAGAGGGGCCGTGCCTTACTACACCAACTCCACTCAGTTGCCGGTCAACCACACCGACGATATTTTCGAAACCCTCATGCTGCAAGACAGCCTGCAGACCAAGTACACCGGCGGCACCGTGCTGCACCTGTTTCTGGGCGAACAGATAACGGACATCGAAACGGTCAAGTCATTGATCCGCAAAGTGTCAGACAATTATCGTCTACCGTACTTCACCCTAACCCCCACCTTTTCGGTATGTCCGTCCCATGGCTATCTGAACGGCGAGCAAACCCGCTGTTCCCAATGTGACCGCGAAACCGAGGTTTATTCCCGCGTGGTGGGCTACCTGCGCCCGGTCAAGCAGTGGAACGACGGCAAACAGGCCGAATACTGCCGACGGCAGCCGTTCAAAGTGGCCTTAGATACGCCGGGTGTAAACGCTGCCGTTGCCCTGCAGGACGACCATCCATGTGATTCGACCCATGAAAAGCCGGCCGACGTCCTGGATCCGGTGTGCACCGATGAGGCCTTGCGTCAGATGGGTTCGGTATAGCCACAACGACATCAATCGCTTGTCAATTCATGCGGTCTGCGGCGGTAGGCCAATAGACGGTCGCCGCTGGTTGGAAGCAGCGTCGGCTCGTCAGCAAAAAAAATGCAACCAATCACCCCTACGGTCCTGGCCGGTATTCAAAAAAATTCCTTTATCGACTACCCCGGTAAAATCAGCTGTGTACTGTTCATTACCGGCTGCAATTTCACCTGCCCCTATTGCCATAATGCAGACCTGGCCCGCGGCAAGTATCCGGCGCGTATCGAAAGCGGCGACGCACTGGCGTTTCTACGAGGCCGCCGGGGCCTTCTGGAAGGCGTGACCCTCACCGGCGGTGAACCCACCCTGGACCGTGGTATCGTTGACCTCTGCCGGGCTATCAAATCCATGGGATATCCCGTCAAACTGGATACCAACGGCAGCCGGCCGGATGTACTCCACCGGCTGATGGCCATGCAACTGGTGGACTTCATCGCCATGGACATCAAGGCCCCGCTGGACCACTACCATCCCTTCAGTGATTATCCGGATATCCAAAAGAAACTGGCCGACAGCGTGCACCTGATCATGCAGCACGCATCGGCCTATGAATTTCGCACCACTTGTGCAGCGCCCTTTGCCCAGCCGGCGGCGATTGAAACCATCGCTCGGACCATCGAGGGCGCCGCGTGTTTTGTACTCCAGTCCTTCAACCGCGGCGCCCAATGCCTCGATCCAGGGTTCAATCACCGGCAGGATCCAACCCTTTCTGCTGCAGCGATGCAGCGATTGAGGGCGCTGGCCGCCCCCTTTGTGCAACGCTGCATTATCCGCTAAGTCAAAGCGGCACCGGCTATCATTGTTCTAAACGCCTTTCGAACCATATGGAGAACCCTTTCCACAGCCATTGCCATTCTGTTTTTCATGGGATTGTTGACCTTGTCCGTGAGTTCAGAAAGGCGGTAGGTCGCCCGAAAGCGCAGCCGGTTACCTTTTTTGCGCGGCACAATTACCAGCTGTGCCCGTGCACCTGCTGCCGGACGCAAATCCGATGCTCGTCAGTCGTTGGCTTAAAAAATTAATGATAACAATAATGAATAGATAGGAATTTGATAAGCAGGTACCATGCCCAGGTGGCAAGCCAATTGCTTGGTAGTAGGCAACCCTTCTTGGTTTTCAAAGCACGGTAGTGCTTCAGGTGTTGCGGTCGTTGCCGGATGCAACGCCCCCGGTGACAACCAATTGAAGCGGTTCATCCGTTCGATTATAGAACGGGCCCCGTCGAATTAACCGGGAGAACCAAACCATGTACAAGGCAAACAGAACGACAAACCCAAGTGTCGACCGGGTTGTTGCAGACCGGCGATCCGGCATCAAACGCCGGGTGGTCACCTACGATGGGTGTATCCCCGAGCGCCGGGGCATGGCGGATCGGCGTCAGGCGGGTATCTTAACAGGTGCCAGTCATGCAACATGGCGCATCAGGCACCGGACCGCCTGATGAATGGGTGCGCTCGTGCGCAGTGCTGAAGGGGGTTGGCCAAGCCCGCCCCCGCTTCAGTCGACCACCATCCCTGCCTGGCGGTAAAGATCGTAAAAGTGATGCGTGGGGCCGCTTCCGTGGCCCAAGGCGAAACTGTTTTCAATCGCTCCGGTGATGTAGGATTTGGCCTGTTTGACTGCATCGACGAAGGACGCACCTCTTGCTATGTAGGCCGCAATGGCCGAGGAGAAGGTACAGCCGGTGCCGTGGGTGTTGACCGTGTCGATTCGTTGACTCTCCAGCAGCTTGAAAGCAATGCCGTCAAACAACACATCCGTGGCAGCACCCCGCCCCAGATGCCCGCCCTTGACCACCACCGTTTGGGCCCCCAAAGCCAAAATATCTCTGGCAGCCGACTGCATGCCGGCCAGATCGGTGATGGTTCTACCCAAAAGCGCTTCGGCTTCAGGCAGGTTGGGCGTCACCACCGCTGCCAAGGGAAAGAGATGCTTTACCAAGGCTGACTGGGCGTCGGGCTGAAGCAGGGCATAGCCACTTTTTGAAATCATTACCGGATCCAAAATCACCGGCGGCCTTTCATCGATGCTGCCCAGTGCTTGGGCGACGGCCTCGATCAGCGCCACACTGGCCACCATGCCAATCTTGACGGCGTGAATGGGGAAATCATCGAACAGGCAGGTAATCTGATCGCTGACGATCTGCGGGCGCATCTCCTGGATGTCGTAAACCTTTTGCGTATTCTGCACCGTCACCGCCGTGACGGCACTGGTACCGAACACCCCCAAGGCTTGAAAGGTTTTCAAATCTGCCTGTATACCGGCACCTCCACATGAATCGGATCCGGCGATGGTCAAGGCCACACGCATGGCAAACTCCCAACGGCAATGGTTTACAAAGCCAGACAATGGTCAATGGCACCTGCTTTAGCACGTTCTGATAGGGTACCCCCATGTAAGAAAAATGTCAAAAAAGATACAGGTTTCCGGCAACCTGCCGATAAAGGTCATGAAATGCCGGTTTGGCTTCCTCATTGCAAATCCAACCCCAGCGAATGAGAAGCATGTTTGACACGACACATCGCCTGAAAAGCCCGATTAAAAATGACACCGGCGGGGCGGCCGGCATCGTCATCGCAATGGTACTCGTGCTGGCGCTGGTCGCCGGTGCTGGATTTTGGGTGTACCAGACCCATTACAAAAAAGGACCCCTGCGCACCACGCTCTCGGCCCTGAAGACCAAAGCGGAGCTGATCCGCTTCACCCATGACCGGGTTTCCCGAGCCCTTTACCGCAATCTGATCATGCTGGACGACATCGTGGTGATGATGGACAAGGAACAAAAACGCTTGAAACGCATCGGCAGGAAATTTCCCAAGCAGAATGGCATCGTGTCCGCCCAAGCCAAAGAACTGCGTGAGGCCCGTGAGCGACTGGGAGCAATACTCAAACAGGTAACCACCAGGATCGAGAAAATCTACGTCACCTGGCTGGTGGATCGAGCTGCAGGTATCGGCCAGATCAATTCCCAAAAAGGGACGCTTACCCGCCAACTGGCCGATGCCATCCGCGGCGAGGCGGTTTTAATCGGCCGCATCCGCAGTAACCCCGGCAATACATCTTGAAACGGCTTCTTTCGGCTATATTAGATTTTTAATCCTTGGGGGTTTTCATCCATAAAGGGTAGATTTCGGTTCAGGCCAAGGCCGTAGCGATGGTGAAACCGCAGGCGTAGTTGCGCTACGTCGAGGATTTTACCAGAGTGAGAACGCCGGACTGGACCGAAAGATGCGTTTTTTGGACGAAAACTAGCGGTAGGTACGATAGTCGACGCCATACTTCTTCGCCTTATAGGCAAATTTGCGCACCGTGGTCTTGAGGATGTCAGATGCCAGGGTGATGTTGCCGCGGGTATTTTTCAACGCATCGATGATCATCTCTTTTTCCAGTGCGGCAACGGCATCCTCCAGCGACAAATCCGGCAGCGTGCCACTCTCCTTGCCCGTTTGAAGCGTGGGCGGCAGGTGATAGCTGTGAATGGCCCCCTCTTCACACAGCAACACGGCCCGCTCGATGCAGTTTTCCAGCTCGCGCACGTTTCCCGGCCAATGGTAGGCCATGAGCATGTCTATGGCCGGCGTGGAAAGCCGCTTGACCTCGCGCCCGTTTTCTTCGGCGTAGCGTTCCAGAAAAAAGTCTGCCAGCAGCAGGATATCCGTTTTGCGTTCCCTCAATGGGGGCATGTATATGGGAAACACGTTCAGGCGATAGTAAAGATCCCCCCGAAAGGATTCCTCTTCCACCGCCTGTTCCAGATTCTTGTTGGTGGCCGCAATGATGCGCACATCCACCTTGATGGTTTTGTGCCCGCCCACCCGTTCGAACTCGCGCTCCTGCAATACGCGCAGCAGCCGGACCTGCACGTCGGGCTCGATGCTGCCGATTTCGTCCAGAAAGATGGTTCCCCTGTGGGCCAGTTCAAAGCGGCCCGGCTTCTGTTTGACTGCACCGGTGAAGGCCCCCTTCTCGTGGCCGAACAATTCGCTTTCGATGAGATTGTTGGGGATCGCCGCGCAGTTGACCTTGACGAATGGTGATTTGGAACGGGTGGAATTGTAGTGGATAGAGTTGGCCACCAGCTCTTTGCCGGTTCCGCTCTCGCCGCGAATCAGCACGGTGGCATTGCTGCGCGACACCTGACTGATCATCTGGAACACCTCACGCATCTTGTTGCTGTTGCCGATGATGTTGTTGATGCGGTATTTGTTTTCCAATTCGTCCCGCAGGCGTTTGTTCTCCGCCCGCAGGGCCTCCTTTTCCAATTGGATGGTCTCCAGGTTGATGGCATGGCGGGCCAGCATGGTCGCCACCACCGAGAGCAGCTTGGTTCCTTCCTCCAGTGGATAGTTGGCATCGTAAGCCCGGTCCACACTGAGGGCGCCTACAACCTGCTTGCCTTTTTGGACCGGCACGCAGATGAAGGAGACCTCCCCCATTCCTTTGATCTTGCGCGATGCCGTCCGGTTGAGAAACAGGGGCTCTTCACTGATCTTCGGTATGGCCACGGCCCCACCGGTTTCGATCACCCGGCCGATAATGCCCTCGCCCAGCTTGTACTTGACCCGCTCCATGGCGCTGCGGGATAAACTATGGGCCACCTCGATGCTGATTTCGTTTCTCAGCGGGTTGAGAATGGAGA
>JASFFF010000056.1:0-11834 GCA_050124445.1 Desulfosarcina sp. | reverse complement strand
AGGCGCATATGAAAGATTCGGGAAAAAACAAAGCTGCCATCGGCGCCTTTGTACTTGGTGCCGTAGCCCTGGCCGTGATCGGCGTCATTCTATTCGGTGGCGGCCAGTTATTCAGCGAAACCAATCGGTTTGTGCTGTTTTTTGACGGATCGGTGAAGGGCTTGAACATCGGTGCCCCGGTAACCTTTCGAGGCGTGAAAATCGGCAGTGTGGTCGACATCGCCGTTCGCACCAACCCGACCGATTGGACCACCCGCATCCCTGTGGTGATCGAACTCGAAGAGGGCAAAGTTGAAAGAGAGGTCGAAAGAACCGGCAGTGTCGAGGAGAACCTCAAACGGCTGATCGACGCCGGCCTGCGGGCCAAGCTGGACCTCCAGAGCATGGTCACCGGCAACCTGCTGGTCGATCTTGAGTTCCTGCCCGAAGAACCAACCCGGCTATCCGGGTACCCGCACCAATACCCGGAGATGCCCACGGTGCCATCCAACTTCGAGCGCATTGCCAAAAAAATCGAAGCGCTGCCCATCGATGAGATTGTCAACAAAGTCTCGGCCTCCCTGACGGCCCTGGAGGCCTTTCTGACCAATCCTGCCCTGACGGAGAGCCTCAACCATCTGAGCCAGGCCACGGCCAACGCCGAGGAATTGACAGCCAACCTTGACCGGCAGATGGGGCCGCTGGTGGCTTCCATGCAGGGGGTCGCCGACCATGCCGATCAGCTGATCCTCAACGTCAACGATCAGATTCAACCGCTGGCCGGCCAAGCCAGGCGAACCCTGAAAAATACGAATGCCGCTGCCGAAAGCATTCGCCAGGCGGCCAATGCGTTTGCTGAATTGTCAACCGGGGCCCAACCGGCCATTGTCCAGGCGGGTCAGGTGTTTGCCAACGTGGCCGACATGACCGATCCGAATGCCAAGGAACGCTATGAATTGCGCAACATGCTCAAGGAGCTGTCCGAGGCAGCACGATCCATCCGGGTCTGGTCGAGCTACCTGGAGCGACATCCTGAGGCACTTATCACCGGCAAGGGTGGATCCAAAAGGAGGTAGCCTGATGAATATCTGTTTTGTTCGATTCCAGTGGATAGCAGCGACCATTGTTTGTCTGACCGTTGCCGGATGTGTCGGCGGTAGGTCGGCACCAACCCAGTTTTACATGTTGAACCCAGTATCACAGACAGCGCTCGACCCGGCCCGGGCATCGACGTCTTCGACCGTGCGGGTAAGCCTGGACCCGGTCGAAGTTCCCGAGTATTTGAACCGGCCGCAGATCGTCACCCATCTGGATCGATCCGAATATCAACTCGACGATTTCAATCAGTGGATGGAGCCGCTCGGTGACAACCTGACCCGTGTGATTGCCGAGAATCTATCGGAAATGCTGGCCGCCGATGGCATTGACATCCTCAGCATGTCCCGGCCTGTGGAGACGCATTATTCCGTCGCCGTTCAGATCCTGCGCATGGATGGAAAACGGGGGCGGGACATGGTTTTGGTCGCCCGATGGTCACTGTTCAACCAAACCGACAATTCCCTGTCACTGACGAAGCGGTCCGTCATTCAGGAAACCTTCAGCGATGACACCTATCAGGGCCTTGTGCTGCTTCAGAACCGCATGATCGAATCCCTGAGTCGAGAGATCGCCGACGGCATCAAGCCAGTTGTGTTGCAGCGCGTTAGGTCGTGATCAACGCGTGTCTGGAACTTGAAGCTGAACGAATCGTGCTTCGGCAGTTGGCTTTTGAAATCTCAGCGAAGTGCTGCCGGCACAGGCTGTACCGGCGTTTTACCAGCTGAAACGCCAGATTGAATCGTACAGGGGATTATAACATGATTGAAAATAATGAAAGATCTTCGTTCCTCCCCCCTTTTTCAACCCCTTATGGGGGTCGCTCTGTTCCGATCACACTAGTAAATTAGCGGAAGGGGAGGATTATCCGGGGATTGATCTCAACGGCAAGGTCAACTTCAACTACGCCGGATTGCAGCTATATTTGCGATTCTTTTATTAACAAAAGCCGAAAGCAAAGGAGACCGAAAATGAACAAACCAATCACTGTACTACTGGCTATCGCTGTTATGGCATCGTTCTGGACGTTTGGCGATGCACAGGCCTTTCGCCTGATTACCCAGGAGATGGTGGAAAAAGAGCTGGTGGTGGAAACGGATTTGATTAGGACCGCGGACAATTTTATCATCTTGTTCGACACCTCCAGCTCGACCAATCAAATGGTACCCGGCAAAAACACCACCAAGATTCAGGCGGCCAAGAACCTGTTGAAGGAACGCAATGCCTGGTTCCCGAACCTGGGATTCAAGGCCGGCCTCTACATTTACACCGATAATCAAACGCTCACCGGAACTTTCAGGGAAGTTTACGGCATGCAGGCTTATGACCGGGAGCGATTTGCCGCCGCCATCGATGGGCTGCCGGAAAAGGGTCAGGGGGGTGCGACACTGAATGCGGGCCTTTCACCTTTGCGAAAAGTGCTTGCCGGACTTTCAGGGAAAACAGCCGTCCTCATGTTTACCGATGGCAAGATCACGCGCGCCCGCGGTGCCAAACGCCCGTTGCAGATCGCCCAGGAGATTGCCCGGGATAACGATGTCTGCTTTTACCTGATCAGCAGCGCCACCACGGACACTGAAAAACAGCTCCTGGATGCGGTTTCCACCATCAACGCCTGCTCCCGGGTGATTCCGATGACGGCCTTTATAGACAATCCGACATACCTGTCCGGCGCGCTGTTCACGGTCAAGACCACCGCCTATGAACGCCTGACGCCCACCACCCAGGTGGTCGGATTTGCGGCCAACGACATGCTCTTCGATTTCAACAGCGCGGCCGTTCGTGGTGAATATACCGACAAGTTGGCCATGCTGGGGGATTATCTGCAGAAAAATCCGGATACCTTCGTGGTCGCCGCCGGCTTTGCCGACAGCGTCGGCGATGATGAGTACAACCTGGCCCTATCCGAACGACGGGCTGCCAGTTTCAAAGATTACCTGGTAAACAATTTCAGTATCGATGCGAATCGGATCGTGACCCTGTGGTATGGAGAAGGCAACCCGGTGGCGGACAACACCACAGACGAAGGACGGCAACTGAACCGGCGGGTGGAAGTCGCTGTGGGGCTTGCTGGAGCAGAGTAGTACTAACGCTTCTGGCATGATGGATAGGTGACGTGCATTTTCATGTGTCGTTGATTAATGCATGTCGTCATCCATCGTTCCGCAATCTAAAAATGGAGGTGTCTTCATGAGGACCGGCAAAATTGGTCGGCTTCTCATTTATCTGTTCGCCATTTTTTTTAGTTCGGCTGTGTGGGTAGCGGTTGTGTTCGCCGCCGAAACCGGTGACCTGGATGAAGCCGCGGTTCAGGCCTATCTGGAAAAGAAAGTGGCTGCGGACCCGGGTTCATGCCTGGTGGAGAATATGAAATTGGAAATTATCGGTATCGGTGATCTGGTTCCGGGTCATCAGGCAGAGGTTTTTTATAAGTTCGACTATATGTTGCGATGCAATCGCAGTAAGAATACCAAGAGCGGGCAAGGCGTGCTTAAGGCGGTCCGTCTGAGAGACGGCAACTGGATCGATCGGGAGGCGGTGACTGTAATTTCAAAATGATCCATTGGTCTTTTCACCTAAAATGAATATACATTGAAGAAGGATAAATGCGTATGCCAATGGATCTGCCTTTTTAACCTTTGGGCTTAAATCCGGAGGCTTGAATACTTTTACAAAATCTCATGTACGTGCTGGCTATTTCAAGAAAACCGACCCGATCAATACTTGGGTTTACTTGCCATCGGTTGTATCTATCAAGAATGAATGGAAAATTGCATTTAGCAAATGAATATCATAGGCAGCACCTTTGCTGCCATCATAATTATTCGTCCTTCGGCTTGATTTGTACCTGCTATTTTTGGATCATGATCCTATATTTGGAAAATGCAAAATTCGCTTTTTTGTAAGCCTTTATGGCCGCTTCGTTTTTCTCATGTACATAAAGCCTTAATTCTAAGCCATTTTGTTCTTTCATTTCTGATCTGATCGCATTTAACAGTAAATCCATGTACCTTTTTCCGCGATAGTCCGGTTTGATGTACATGCTTTGAATCCACCAATAATAACCGGCGTTCCAATCGCTCCATTCTTTTAGTGCAGATGCACTGCCTACCGGTTGATTGTCCTCATTGACCAATACCCAGTACATGGCGATTGAACGTTCCTCCAGCGCCGCTTTGATTCCGTTCCTTAATGTCTTGGTCTCCTTTTCGTGTCCCTCAGCTTCTCGCGCTTCTGCTGCGGTGAATTCGACAAGTTGATCCAGATCATTTATTTCAGCTCTTCTAACCTTCAAACTTGCCTCCGATAACAACTAAACTGATTTTCTGGCAATATAGACACCATAGCTGTAATGAGCTTTGTATTTCTCATATCTGGAAGTTTTTTCAACCCGTATTTCGTGCGTTAGCCAGATCATACTTGCTTGGCCATGTAATATTGTGCCGCTGATCCGAAGAGCATCTATCCCAACAATTGACCAGGGCGTGATTCGGCGGCAACTCTTAATTAATCCAAAATCGCTAAAAATTGGTAGCATCTTTGGGTACATTTGGGAATCATACGAGTCACTCAATCCATCATGCTGGAATTGAGCCCTAAATTTTTAATCCTGATCGTCACTTGACCACTTCATCCAATCCAGTTTATCTATAACTATCGGGATTAGTTATTTGTTCCTTCCTCCCTTTTTTATACCTTCACTTTTGATTCGAAAAGCAGATTTAGCAATAGCGATCCCGGTTTCTGACTGATTTGGAGATGCACGCTTCGGCAATTCCAGGAGATCCCTATGGCTGAAAATGCAACCCAGCGCAGATTGACTGCAATCCTCAGTATGGATGTCAAAGGTTACAGCAAACTGATGGATGATGATGACGAATCTACCGTCAACACCATCACCGCCTATCGCATGGTCATTTCAGAATTGATCCAAAAACAACATGGGCGGGTAGTCGATACGCCTGGCGACAACATTCTGGCCGAGTTTGGCAGTGCTCTAAATGCCGTCAACGCAGCGGTCGATATTCAGCACACCCTGGATATCGAAAACAGCAAACTCCCCAAGAATCGGCGTATGGTTTTCCGCATTGGGATCAACGTGGGCGACATTCTTCACAAGGACAATTGCATCTATGGTGACGGTGTAAACGTTGCGGCGCGGATCGAGAGCCTTGCCGACCCCGGCGGAATCTGCATTTCCAGAGGGGTTTTCGAACAAGTCAAAAAAAAGATTCGCCAAGGGCTCGAATATCTCGGGGAACATACGGTTAAAAATATTTCCGAACCCGTTAAAATCTATCGCATACTTTTAGCCCCGGAAGATGAAGGCAAATTTATTGGGGAACCCTCTCAGCCAAAGACAAAATCGAAAAAGCCATTCACTGTCGTTGCTGCCGTGATTTTAATTTGCAGTGCAGTCATATTGTGGATGTTCTATCCAAAAGCGCCAGAAATAGAGCCTGCTTCAAAAGAAAAAATGGCGTATCCGCTGCCCGACAAACCCTCCATCGCCGTTCTGCCGTTCGATAATATGAGCGGCGACCCCAATCAGGCATATTTTTGTGATGGCCTCACCGAAGAAATTATTACAGCACTTTCCAAGGTTCCGAAGGTGTTCGTCATCGCACGAAACTCTGTGTTCACATACAAAGGAAAACCCATAAAGGTTAGTCAAGTTGCCGAAGAACTGGGCATTCGCTACGTGCTTGAAGGCAGCGTCAGAAAAGGCGGTGACAAGCTTCGGATAACAGCCCAGTTGATCGACGCCGTTTCAGGGCATCATTTGTGGGCCGAACGGTATGACAGAGATCTAAAAGACATCTTTGCCGTTCAGGACGAACTGACCAAGAAGATCATTACGGCCATGCAGGTTGAATTAACCTGGGGGGAACAGGCACGGGTGGATGCCAAAGGTACAGAAAACCTTCAAGCCTATCTGAAGTTCCTGGAGGCAAGAGAGGCCGTGAATAAGCTAAATATAGAGGCCAACGCCCTGGGTAGGCAGTTGGCGCTAAAGGCCATCGAATTAGATCCCCAGTATGCCAAACCATATAGAATTTTGGCGGCCACATATCGCATGGACGTGATCCTGGGTAACAGCAAATCCCCGAAAGAATCGATGGGCAAATGCATAGAGCTGCTAAAAAAGGCAATCGAACTGGATGCTACGTATGCCGAGGCCTACGGCGCTTTGGGATTTACACTCTCATTGCTGGGTCAACACGAGAAAGCCGTAACCACTGCAGAGCAAGCCGTTGCACTCGACCCAAATTCGGCAACTACCTATGCCATGCTCGGCCATACACTCCGGTTGGCCGACAGACCCAAGGAAGCAATCCAGGCCTACAGCAAAGCGATACGCCTCAACCCCATCCCGCCAACTTTTTATCAATTTGGATTGGGGATGTCTTATGGTCTCGATGGTCAGTACGAAAAGGGAATTCAATGGTGCGAAAAGGCGGTGAAACAAAATCCTGACGACTTTTTCGCACGCCTTATGCTTACTACGGTGTACAGTATGGCAGGACAAGATGAGAAGGCTCGTGCCGAGGCAAAAGAGGTGTTAAGAATCAATCCTAAATATTCTCTCGCCAAAGCTGAAAAAAGAGCTAAAATTAAGTATAAAGACAAGTGGTTTGCAGCTTTGCGCAAAGCAGGGCTTGCGGACAACGAGCCCATCCAAAAGCCCGCGAAACCAACCATCGCTGTACTTCCCTTTAAATATTTAAGTGACAATTCCGATCAAAAGTATATCGCAGATGGAGTTACAGAAAATATTATAACCGCTCTTTCAAAGATATCAGAAATGTTGGTCATTTCTCGCAATTCGGTTTTTACCTATAAAGACAAACCACATAAAATTAAACAAGTTGGTAAGGATTTAGGTGTCAGTTATGTTTTGGAAGGAAGCATCCAGAAATCAGGAAACCAGTTACGGGTCACGGGACAATTGATAGATGCAACCACCGATCATCATTTATGGGCAGATCAATATGATCGTAAAATTGAGGATCTGTTTGCGATTCAAGATGAAATAACAATGCATATTGTATCTGCTCTACAGGTAGAGTTGACGGAAGGAGAGCAAGCGCGGCTTCGTCATCGATCAACCAACAACCTTCGGGCCTGGAGCTATGCTGTTAAAGGTTACAGTCTTTATGAACGTATCACCAAAGATGATAACGCCGCGGCAAGAAATTTATTTAAAGAGGCTATCGATATAGATTCAAAATATGCCTGGGCTTGGACAATGTTGGGTAACACCTATTTCATTGATACCCGATATGGGTGGCATCGGTCGCGTGATAAGTCTTATGAAAAATCATTGGAGTCTGCACAGAAAGCACTTGAAATTGATGAAAGCATCCCGGAAACTCATGCACTTATAGGTTTGCTAAAAATCTGGAAAAAAGATTATGATGGGGCCATAGATGCTGCAGAAAAAGCGGTTTCTCTTGGCCCAAGTAGTGCTGAAATTCATGCTGAATTAGGTATGTTATATCGGTATGTTGGAAGATTTGAGGAATCAATCCGGATGACGGAAAAGGCAATTCGGCTGCATCCATATTATCCCGATTGGTACTTATATAGTTTAGAATATTCTTATTATTACCTTGGTCAACACGAGAAGGCTGTTGCAATAGCTAAAAAACATCTCGAATTAATAAAGGAACGAGGTGGAACCGACACGTTCTGGCAGCACTTTATTCTTGCACAAAATTACATAAGAATAGGTCAGATTGAGGAAGCTCAATATCATGCTGCCGAGGGGCTTAGACAGAATCCTGATTACACTTTTAAATGGGAACGAGAGGGTAGTATGTATAAAGATCCTGCCCTTATTGAACAGCAAATTGAGGATTTGCGTAAAGCTGGGCTTACTTGTGAAGGAGAATGATACACAGATTTGTAATATATCAAAAAGTTAAATCAAATATATTTCAATAAAATTATCCAACCAGTCCCCAGGCAGGCCTGATAACGGATAGACAGGAAAGTTTCAGGGCGTCCATCTTTCGGTAAAAGGGTTGATGTTCTGGGCAAAGTGCTCAAGGTAAGCCTATGATATCCAATTGCTAAATGCAAATTCGGCTTGCCCCCTGATACTTAAATTCGATGGCAAGAAAGCAAACGGATCTGAGAAGTCCATTTTTGTGGGATAGCCAGAACAAAGATAGAATTTACGCCTTCCATGCGACCCATCATTGATCAATCCAAGTTTTTCTGATTGAATTGTTAGGTCAATCCAAATCTTACACAACAAACTGCACCATTGCTAATGGGGCGAACTCAATATAGGTGACCAAGAAAGAGTCATCTGGTATGCATACCTTGCAAAAGCGCCGCTCCTATAGCTCGCAATGCTTTTGCATGCAGGAAAGATGATATGAGTAAACATACAAACCCTTCGGATAAACAAGCCGCAGGCTGGCGCTTAAAACTAGGCATTGCGATCTTTGGTTTAAGCATTTTATTGCCGGTTGCGGGTATTCCCCTGGCGACGGCGCTCGGCCTGTCGACGACAATGATCGCATCTGTTTCCGGAACCCTTCTGGTGGTGTCTGAGGTTCTCGGCGTCAGTGCCGTGGCTGTCATGGGAAAAAGTGGTTTTGCCTTCATCAAAAACCGTGTTTTCCGGTTTCTTAAGCAGCATGGCCCTCCCCAGAAAGTCAGTCGCGGTCGTTACAACATCGGGCTCGTGCTTTTCAGCCTACCTTTCTTGTTTGCCTGGTTGTCACCCTATATATCCAAGTGGGTTCCCGTTTTTTTGAGCCATCCGCTGCCTTTTGCAATTGGCGGCGACATTCTGATCTTGGCCAGTTTGCTCGTTCTCGGAGGAGACTTCTGGGACAAGATTTGTTCGCTATTTATTCATGATGCAGAGGTACACTTTTTCCGGAAATCAAATATAGATCAATAGAGATAAAAGCATTATGGCGTCTATTCAGGCACCTCATTTGCGGATAGCAGCGATGCCGGTATTGCCAAGGCAGTCAGGTACGCCAAGCAAATCAAACTCTATCCGCTGTCCCAGGCGGCTAAACCAGCGGCAACGAAATTTGTCGATACCAACGATGTGCTGTTTGAGAAACTTTGTGTCGCTGAATACTTAACGACCTATAACGAAGGTAGACATTTGGCGGTAACAGCTTTCGGTGAGACCTCCCGGAAGCACAGAATAATTAGACCATCCCTGACGAGTATCCTGTAGAGAAGAGAGACGTGACGTAATCCTTTCGGCGGTGCTCCACGCCCCGGATGGCGTGCAGTAAATTGTCTATGTGATTGAAGAACACGGCGATAGGCAGATGACTGTGCTGGTACCCTGGGCGCCGGCGTCATTTGCCGGCTCGGTATAGATCGTCGGCAGCGACCGGATCGAAATGCTGGAAGCCAGCCTTGGAGATGCTTCCAGGGTCCTGGGGCACTGGGGGTTTGGGGCTAAGGAATCGCTCGGCAATAAAGCGAGGGCAGAATCGGTGCCATCCTGATACTATAAACGCTCATATTCCGACGGCACTTTCTCTTTCGCAAAACCTTCATCCGAATTTTCACGCAAAGGAGGTGTTTTCCATGACATTCAAGCATACATCCCATGGCATTTTATCCGTATTTTTCCCAACCCTGGTGTTTTTTTTGATCGCTCAGACGATCTGTTTTGCAGCACCAAAAGACAAAAAAGAAGATTATGTAATGAGCGAGACGGAGCTGCAGTCCGAGTTGATGGGCTACGCCGACCGTTTTGCCAGCCTTATGGTCGGGGGCTATGAGCAATATCTGACCACCAATCCGACTTCCCAGGAACGCCAGTTTATACAAGGCGACCTGATATTTTCCCTGTCGTCCATGTATACCATCGCCGCTGGGCCCAACCCGCAGGTGGGCCTGCTGGACATGGTGGCGGTGACGACACTCGGGCGCATCATTTACGAGGAAAATGTCCGCCGAAAATACGGACCATCCATCGAAGTGCTGGCTGCCCGTTTTCGGCAGCTCGAAACGGACATCTGGAAAATTACGGCCAAGGTGCTGACAGTTGAGCAGCAAAAAGAGCTGCGCGATCTGATCCTGCTCTGGCGCAAAAACAACCCGGAAAAAGTGGTGTACAATTACATGCGCTTCAGCGATTTCGCCGCCCAGCGGCGCAACTCCACACTCGTAAAAAAGGTGAGCTCCGGCGGCCTTTTCGGCACGGTGAAGCAGGTGACCCAGCAGGTGGAAGAAACCCGCATGCTGGCCGAGCGGGGCATTTTTTTAGGAACCCGCCTGCCGCTGCTGACCGGCGCGTTTGCCGACCTGTGGATGTCGAAGCTGATCCTCAATCCCGAAGCCCAGAAGATCCTGGCAGATATTCACACCTTTTCCGAGGTGTCGGAGCGTTTTGCGAACGTTGCCGAACAGCTGCCCGATCGAATGGTGAAAGATGTCTCTGCGTTGCAGAAACAGATGGTCAACCAAGTGATGCGCAAGGTCGCCGTCGAGCGAAAGGCGGCTATCAATCAATTCATGGACCGACTGGTCGGTAAGAACAAAGTCGCCCTCGACGCAGTTATGGCCCAGGATCAACAGATAATAGGAGTTGTCAACGAGCTGCGCCAGACCATCGAGGGAACCAACGCGCTGCTGCTGACCGCCGGCGCGCTGGCGGAAAAATACGACACCGGCGAGCCGTCGGCCGAAGCCAAAGATGCCAAACCGTTTGACATCCAGGAGTACCGGGAAACGATCATCGAGGTGACCAAGCTGGTCGAATCGACCAATCAACTCGTTGCATCGGTCGGTATCGAAGACCTGCTGCCCCAGCTTGTGAAAGCCATCGACGAAGTGGGCGGAGAAGGCCAAGAGCTCGTCGATCACGGCTTTCGGCAGGGTGTTTTTTTCATGTTGATTGTAATCGGCGCGTACCTCGTCGGCAGGTTGATCTACAATTTTTTAAATCAACGGCTGATCGAGTCACGGCGGTAAAACGCGGAAGGCACCATCCACGTCGGCAGTCACCGGTGTGTCGACGGCAGCAGACGCTTGACGAAACATACGCGGAAGCATTTGTCGCATCTGGCCCTCAGGAAGCTCATCCTGGAAGAAGGTACAAAGCTGCCTGCATAATCGGGTAAAGAAAAACTGAAGCTGAATAAGTCGCAGTGTGATAAACCCATTCACCGAAAAAAAGCTAAATGAGGATTTGGAATGCAAACCACGATACGGACCGCAGGGCGAAAAAGGAAAAAGGCGAACCACAGATACTTTCTGCTGATTGTACTGGCGTTGTTGATCGTATCCGGCTGTGCGGCTCAGGGTGCCAGGCGAGTCCCGGCAGATCGTTTTAATTACAACGCAGCGATCGCGCAATCGACCAGAGAGCAGATGTTGCTGAACATCGTTCGCAGCCGCTACCTGGAGGTGCCGGTGTTTCTGATTGTCAGTTCCGTGCTCACCCAGTACGAGTACGACCGCAGTATCGGCGTGGGCGGATTTTTTGGATTTGGCGGCGACTCAACCAACGTGATCGGCGGCACAACGGACGTGATCACCGGGGATGCGAACCTGCGGTTTTCAGAGCGCCCGACCATTACGTACCTGCCGGTCGAGGGGCAAGAATTTTCGGCGCATCTGCTTTCAGACATTCCGGTTGACTTGATCTTTGCGGCAGCGCAGGCCGGCTGGCCAGTCGACGTCTTCATGCGAATTGGCATTCAGCGGCTTGGCGCCCTGGAAAACATGTCATTTGGAGAAGTCCTCGCCAGCGAAACCGAGGATAC
>JASFFF010000055.1:0-11836 GCA_050124445.1 Desulfosarcina sp. | reverse complement strand
AAAGCAAGAAAATTTCCCGCCGAGGACTGGGCCAGGGCACGCATTGAAGGTGAAAGATGCAATGCCGGTCTCAGAGCGCATGTTGCCCGCACATTGACCGAAAAAGGATATCCTGCAGTGGCGCCCATGCTGGTGCCCAATTGGGCTTGGGTGAAATCTAAGAATTATGGATATGCGTCATCCTGGTCAGAACGCCACGCAGCCCATGCGGCAGGCCTGGGTACGTTTGGGCTTTGCGACGGACTGATCACCCCTAAAGGCAAGGCCATGAGAGCCGGGTCTGTGGTGGCAAAGATTCAGGTGGCGCCTTCGATCAGGCTCTATAACAACCACCGTGCCTGGTGTTCTTTCTTTGTGGATGGATCCTGCGGAAAATGCATTGACCGCTGTCCGGTTCGCGCGATTACTACTGCCGGCCACGATAAGGAAACCTGCCGTCAGCATCTGATAGCTTCCAGTGAGCATGTCAAAAAAACGTATAACTACGAAGGTTACGGCTGCGGCCTCTGCCAAGTGGGTGTACCCTGTGAAAATGGCATACCGGTAAGAAAGGCTCGGGAGGCCTACAATAAAGGGGAACTTCCCCCGCCGCCCACGCCGCTTGCCTGATCACGGATGGTTGTGGGACATCAATAATGAAGAAGGGGTTTCCAAAGGAGGTCCAATGATTGATGGTTCCAAAAAAAGACCCATATCAGCGTTACGCTTCATCCCTCGTCACTGCGGAGTACTCATCAGTATGCTTCATTCCTCGGGATGGAACAAAAATGTTCGCCGTAAGGAAAAAAGCGATTGTTGTTCGCTCGCTTGCGCACACTATCGCAGCCCGCAAGCCTTGATCTCGGCGCTTTATACCAAACCATCCGCTTTTCGACTTTTTAGGATGTTTCAGCTGTTGGAGCGACCCGCTGTTTGTAAACGATTCAGGTTATAATGGCAGTATAAACCTACCATTAAAATCCTAAGAGACTTATCGACGTCCCGTGAACGACGGCAAAATCGAGCAACCACGCAAACTTCCGGTATTTATTGCCAAACGCGTGGTGCATACGCCCGGTGCGCCATTCAATCGCCTGCTATTTGCATTCATGATCAAGATGCCTAACAGTATTATGCTTGGGTGAACAAGAATGCCCAAAGGGTGCGCCCATTTAACTTGTGAGCATTACAATTGAAGAATTTCGCAGCAAACTGCGAAATTGCTTCGACGTTAAGAAATCCTGAAAATTTTTGTTTCGCCAGCTAACCCGCCGCTCCGGTGAGCAGCGTTTGTGTTAGGCTTCGACAATAGTCGGGCATTGCGCTCAATGCTGCAATTCAAATCACCTATTTGGTGTCGGAAGGTCGATAAAATGAGTGATGAGGCGATGAAATGGAACCATCCCCTTACACAGTTTCCAATGGCAAAAAAGACATGAACGCATCTTCCACGGTGGTTTGTAATTCGGCTGGGCCCAGTCACTACGTTGGCATCGGTGCGTCTGCCGGTGGATTGGAGGCCATCGACGCTTTCATTAAAAATATGCCGCCCAACAACGGGCTGGCATTTATCTTCGTTCAGCATCTATCTCCAGATTACAAGAGTTTAATGGTTGAACTGCTCTCCAAGCGGACGCAAATGCCTGTCCACCGCGCTGAAAACGGCATGCAGGTGAACGAGAATTCGATCTATTTGATTCCACCCAAAAAAAACCTGACCATATTTCACGGCAAGCTTATTTTGAGCGATCCCGAGCGGTCCCGCTCGGGCATTTTTCTGCCCATCGACATCTTCTTGCGCTCTCTTGCAGATGATCAGGGCGATAAGGCCATCGGCGTCATTTTATCTGGAACCGGCAGCGACGGCATGCGAGGCGTTCGGGCCATCAAGGAGTCTGGCGGAATGGTGATGGTCCAAGAAGAAAACACGGCCAAATTTGACGGCATGCCACGCAGCGCAATATCCAC
Organism: Desulfosarcina sp.; assembly: GCA_050124445.1. Taxonomy (GTDB): domain Bacteria; phylum Desulfobacterota; class Desulfobacteria; order Desulfobacterales; family Desulfosarcinaceae; genus Desulfosarcina. The sequence goes on along the minus strand of JASFFF010000055.1, from coordinate 9,889 downwards.
CGGCATGGCGGATTTTATCTTGCCGCCCGAAGACATGCCCCGGCAGCTTCTCTCTTTTGTTGAATATCCAGAACAAACCCGCGCTGCCCGCTCCGATACTATTTTGACCGATGAAGACGGGTTGACGCGTATATTTGCGCTGCTTCGGGATTCTCACAAAATCGATTTTACCTATTACAAACCCTCAACCGTTGTGCGTCGAATTGAACGGCGAATGACCGTCAATCACATTAATGAACTGAGTGATTATGTTAAATTTCTGGAAAGCTTCTCTAGGGAGCAGGCCATCCTCCATCGTGAACTACTCATCGGCGTAACCAGTTTTTTCCGCGATCCAGGTGCTTTTGAGTACCTGTCCACGGCCCTGCTGCCCGAGCTGCTGGAACGCAAACAATCTGAAATCATGCGTTTTTGGGTGGCCGGATGTTCCACCGGTGAAGAAGCCTACACCTTGGCCATGGTCTGTCGGGAATGCATGGAAGCGATCGGCACCAGAGCCGACATTAAAATTTTCGCCACCGATGTGGACAACGAAGCGGTCATTTTTGCCGGAAATGGCACGTATCCCGAAAGTATAGCGGCGGATTTATCCCCCCATCACCTTTCCAAATACTTTATTCGTCGAGACGAATCGTTTCAGGTCGCGCGCAATATTCGTGAAATGGTTGTTTTTGCGCAACATAACCTCATCAAAGATCCGCCTTTCACTAATATCGAGTTGATCAGCTGTCGTAATCTGCTGATCTACCTTCAACCGATCTTGCAGCAAAAGGTCCTCAATCATTTTAACTTTTCGCTGAATCCGGGCGGCGTGTTGTTCCTGGGACACAGCGAGACCACCGGCGAGATGGCGGACCATTTCACCCCCTTGGACCACAAATGGAAAATTTACCGCTCAAAAGGAAAGTCCAACGCCTTCACCCAGGAACTGGAAATCTCCAAAGCACGCTTCAACCCGGGGCGCCTTTTACGTCCAGACTTCCTCGGTCCGCAAAAGGCCATGCGCCTGCACGAAGAGGAGCGAATTCTTGACCGCTTGCTGGAGGCCTTATCAGAAGACTATGTGCCATTGACCATGGTGGTGAATGATCAGATGGAGTTGCTGCATGTGTTAGGGGATGCAACCGGCATACTAAGATACCCATCCGGCCGTGTGGTCAACAACTTATCGCGAATCATTCTAAAAGATTTGTCGATTCCACTGTCCACCGGTATTCAAAAAGCATTCAAGAGCAACGAAGATGTTCGCTATACCAACATACGCACACGTGAAAATGGTGTTTCGCGGATGTTGGATATGCGCATCAAACCCTTTAAGCCCAAAAAACGGCAAGAACCGCTAGCTGCTGTTTTTATCGAATCTGCAAATCGCCAAAACGGAAAACCGGTTGAGCTTGATACGACCAGCTATGATCTGGATAAGGAAGCTGCCCAACGCATACAAGACTTGGAGCAGGAGCTTCAGTTTACGCGAGAGAATCTTCAGGCAACCATCGAGGAATTGGAAACGTCCAACGAAGAATTGCAGGCGACCAACGAAGAGTTGTTGGCCAGCAACGAAGAACTGCAGAGTACAAACCAAGAACTGCAATCGGTGAATGAAGAGCTGCATACGGTCAATGCCGAACATCAGCGAAAGATTATGGAGTTAACCGAGCTCAATAATGACATACGTAATCTGATGGAGAGTTCGGGTGTCGGCACGTTGTTTTTAGATGAGAATCTGGAGGTCAGAAAATTTACGCCCCAGATTTCCCAAATCTTTAGGATCGCAGACAGTGATATCGGCCGACCAGTAGCCTATGTAAACCATCGTATAGAAGCAGTTGATCTGATGGCAATCATTGATACGGTTACAAAAAGCAATCAGCGCGTGGAAAAAGAGATTCGAACCAATCGCGGGCAATGGTTCCTAATGCGCGTCATGCCCTACCAGATCGGCTCCCAATCTTTTTCCGGGTTGATCATAACCTTTGTGGATATCGATGAACTAAAAAAATCACAACGTTCACTTATAGTGGCGACGCATGCACTCAACGAGAGCGAGTCGAAATTCAAGCTATTGGCTGACCACATCCAAGATGTGTTTTGGATAAGAACGCCTGATCTCAGTCGCATGGTTTATGTCAGCCCCGCTTATGAAACCATATGGGGACATGATATCAAAGCGCTTTATGATGATCCCAAAGCATTCTTACAAGCCATCCTCCCGGATGATCGCGACCATATTTCAAGCCAATTGGATCGCCACAAGAAGGGGATTTGGGATGTAGAATACCGAATCGAAAAACCTGGCCATGAAATCTGCTGGATTCAGGACCGCGGTTTTCCCATTCACGACGCCACTGGGCGCCTGACGATGATGTGCGGCTTTGCCAGCGATATCACCGACCACAAAAACAGAGAAGAATTGTGTCAGACCAGCATCGCTAATTTTAAACACACGTTTGAGAATGCAAACTTGGGTATGGTCTTGCTTGACCGTAAGGGGTCCATAGTTGACAGCAACCCAGCCATGCAGACAATGATCGGATATCCTCGCCAAAAAATGAAGCAATTGTATTTGCGCAATATTGTTAGGCTGGACGACGCGCGGTCAAACGTGTCGATTGAGCGCAAGATTGCCGATGGGAAAAAGGATTTTTATCATTTCGAGCAATACCTGATGGACCATAGAGGCCAGACGTTTCCAGCCAATTTAACCCTGTTTCCCATTCGTGACGCAGCAGGAAAACCCAATTACGTTATTGGACTGATTGAACAGATGCCACGTTTGCAGCATGATCCATCCGCCTAATGCGGATGCCAACGACGGGCAGCAATTCGATTAACGACATCATTTCTTGAAGCGGGGATTCTTGTGAAATATACCGATAACGACCTCGAAAAAAAGCTTTACGATCTGCGACGCAAGGCAGAAAGGCGCTTGGCAGTCTCTGCGGACCATCCAGGTGCCGGTGGGGACGAATCGACGCACCGCCTGCTTCACGATCTGCAGGTTCAGCAGATTGAGCTAGAGATGCAAAATGAGGAGTTGCGAGAAGCACATCGCCTCGTGGAGCAATCACGCGATCGCTATTTGGAGTTATATCAACACGCACCAGTCGGCTATGTGGTCACCGATTCAGCTGGAATGATTTTACAAGCCAACCAAACCTTCAGCCACATGCTGAATGCGGAACTTGGCGGGTTGCTCGAAAAACCGCTGGTCCAGCTGATACACGAGGAGGATCGTGAAATCTTTTTGGCTCGGTTCAAAGCATTTTTCAATAACCCTGCCGGCAAGCGAATTGATATAAGAATGCTTACCACCGACCAGACGGTGCTGTATACCAGCTTGGAAGGGCGCCGAACCGTTACCGAGGATCCATCGCAGCAAAAGCGTGATCGATCCGAGCGTTTATTGCTCACGGTCGGCGACATTACCCGGCGCAAATTAACCGAGCAAGCCATAATCCGTGCCAAAACGCAGTGGGAACAGACATTTGACGCGGTGCCCGACCTGATTGCCATTCTTAACGAAAAATCAGAAATTGTCAGGGTCAATCAGGCCTTGGCCAGCCGTTTGGGCGTCAGCCCGCAAGATTGCGTGGGTAAGAAATGTTTCGAAATTTTCCACCATAAGAAGGTGCCACCGGAAGAATGCCCCCACCAGCGGTTTTTAAAGCACGGTAGGCTTGAAAGGTCCGAGGGCTTTAGCCGCAGGTTGAATGGCCATTTTATTACCACCATATCTCCCTTTGACGCGGGCGACCCGGCGACCCGCTGGTGCATTCATCTGGCCCACGAGATAACGGATCGAAAGCGTGCCGAAAAAGAGTTGATGAGGCTGCGAAACTTAGAATCCATCGGCACTTTGGCAGGTGGTATGGCACATGATTTCAACAATATCCTTACCGCCCTGGTGGGTAATATCGAATTGGCCAAATTCGGTACAAAATCAGATAAGCAAACCGGCTTTTTGGATGGCGCCTTGAAGGCCGCCTTCAAAGCCAAGGAACTGGCCAATCGACTGCTCACGTTTTCCAAGGGCGGCAGCGGCAATCCGACGATTCAACCTGTCATGGTCAAGCGGTTATTGGAAGAGGCCATTCAACTCAGCCTGAGCGGCACCAACATAAGCCATGATTTGCAGCTGCCCAATCGCCTGGCAGCAATTGTTGTTGATGAAATGCAGATTAAAACAGCCCTGCAAAATATCATCACCAATGCAAGAGAGGCTATGCCATGGGGGGGAATGATCACCGTGCGGGTGGATGAGGTCCGTATCGATCAAAGTAAATCCATGGCGCCCGGTAATTACGTTAAAATTCAGATAAGCGATAAAGGTTCAGGCATTCGGTCAGACCATCTGGACAAGATCTTCGATCCCTATTTTACTACCAAAAAAATGGGCGCCGAAAAAGGTATGGGCCTGGGGCTGGCTATTAGCCATTCGGTAGTCAAGAAGCATTGCGGTCACATTGCTGTGGAGGCCAGGGACGGTCTGGGAACAACGGTCAGCGTTTACCTGCCGTGCTCACCAAAAAAGCCAACAAAGCAATTATCCCAAGCCGCATCCCGGCCACCATTGGCGACCAAGGGGAAAGCCCGGCCCAGAATTTTGGTCATGGACGATGAAATGATGCTATGGGATGTCATCCAACAGATGCTGGAACGCATGGACTGCGACGCTGATTTTGTACCCAATGGTGAAGAAGCAATTGAACGCTACCAACGTCAGATTCATAGCGGCGACCCCTACACGGCGCTACTTCTGGATCTGACCATACGTGGCGGGATGGGTGCAAAAGAAATCATTGAGAAAATATTGGCCATCGACCCCTTGGCCAAAGCCGCTGTGTTTAGTGGTTACAGTTCAGATCCAGTGCTTAGGGATTTCCGCCGATACGGATTTGTGCAGGCACTACAAAAGCCCTTCAGGGTGGACGAATTCAATCGCTTCATCTCACAAGTTGTCCAGGCACCTGAGGCTTCAGACGTAACGATCGGATAATTCGTAAAATGAAGCGGTTGCCATCGCCTCTCTGTTCAACCAGGTAGATGGCTATCGAATGGGTCACCTCAACAACAATTGACACGCCTTCTGCAAGGCAACAATTGATTTTGGGTTGCCATTGCGGGATGGGCGACCCCACAGATCGACCACTTCTTGCAAACAATTCCATCTGCTCGATACGAAATCACCCTGACGGCCACAGGTGTAACTTATATGATCTCACGAACACCCCTGCCGTTTGCATGCATCATTCAATTTGGATGAGCAGTGATTTTATTTCCGTTAAGTCCTCATCCAAAGTGGTCGGAATATATTCTTTGATCTCATTTACCTCATCGGTAATGATGTCAATTTTTTCTTCCAGTATATCCAGCTTTTGTTCAAGTACGGATAATGCTTCCTTCAAATCTGAATCCATTGAGCCTCCTATTTAGGTGATTATCCCCGTTTAAAAATCGGGATGGGAGACGGACAAAGACTGTTCATCTTTTGGAGGTCCGAATTGGCACAGTATCCTTTGGAAAGGTATCCCTGGTCAATACCCTTTTGGGTAATCACTTGGATGTGCGTATGATAGAACCAATTGCCGTTTTCGTGAAAATCACCGATCTCGGCAAAGCGCGCGCCTGCAGACACGGTTGTTCCGGCAGTCGGCAGGCGGTCTTTGCAAAGATGCCCATAAAAGCTGTAAAACGGTTCGAAGAAAGGGCTTTCGTGTTTTAAAAGGACATAACCGCCATAGTTGCCCTCCCCGCTTTCATAGCCGCTTTCGGCCACGCTGGCATCCAAGGGCGCATGCAAGGGTGTTTTTAAATCGACGATCACGTCCAGTCCCAAGTGGATGAAGCGTCGGTCGGCCGCCATCTGGGGGCAGTCGCCCAGCAGGGTGTCGCGCCGCTCCAGGTAGGCAGAGAATCCCCATCGGTATCGCGTGCCCATTGCATCTTCCAATACCCGTTGGAACCGCTCCTGGTCCCTCACATCCAATCCATGGAGCAGCGGACTGCCGGGCGACAGGTCGGCCACATACGGATCGCCCTGCAATCCGGTAAAGACGGGCCGATGGTCGATGGTCTCGTTATACAGAAAGAATGGGTAGTACATGGGGCCTCCTGTTCAGCACAGCGCAAAGTCGGTGGTCTTGAGCAGGCCGGTGACCGGCACTAACGGCTTGCCGTCTGAATCCTCAGACACCCCTGCCGGCCAGGCGAAATTGGGCGCCATGGCTTTGTAGTAGGCCAAATCGTAGGGCAACAGTTTGACGGAGAGATCGGTGTCCCGGCCCGTGACCGCAGATGACAAACCAAAATCCACCTCACCCAGAACGGTGCGGATAATGTACCTGGGTACCTCGCGCCCGCTGCCCTCCCGACGCACCTTGGTGGCGATGTCGATCACATCGTACAGGGCCACCGGGTGTTCCCCGTTCCAACGATTTTGCACCGGCAGCCCGGCGACGTAGAGGTGGTGAAATTCAATACCTGCCTGGCGGCAGCTGTAGGCCAGCTGATGGATGGCCTCCGGCGTGTCATTGATTTTTCCCAACAGCGGCGTGTTGCAATACACGGTGATGCCTTGGTTATTGAGTTGCCGGGTCAGCCGCCTGTGGTCTTCATTCAATTCGTCGGCAAGCACAAACTGGGTCTCGATTTCAAGACGCAGCGGATTGACCATGGTGAGCCGGTTCATGGCGCCCAGTTCGTCGATCACTACCGGGGTGTAGGTTTGCGGGAGGTAGTTGAATTTCAGACTGCGCAGCCGCAGGGCATTCACATGGGGCATCTGTGCAAGGGCATTGACGATCTGTTGAATCTGAAAGAGGGCGTCCACAGCGTCTGAATGGGAGACAACCACCACGTCGGTAATTCGCTCATCGGCATGGATATAGCTTAGATCCTCCCTGGTGGCCTCGGCATCGATTTCGACCCGGGTTTCATGGACCCGCGACACGGTGGGCGATCCGGTATGAACGATCGACGGCGCGATGCCTTCGCTTTGATGGATGATCGGCAGCACCGCCTCCGTGGGTTCCGGATGCAACGTCCCGCCGCCGCCCGACCGCAGGGGTCGCGCTCCCAAGAAGAGCTCAGGATCACCGATCTGGGCCATGTACTGTATATCGATGGTACCCTCTTCGTTGACGCGAATGTTTTCCAACCTGTTGGCAATCGGTGCAAATTGTTTGAAATAATCCGGTGTATAGGGGCTCCGGATCCAGATAAAATGGTCGTTTTCGGCAACCGGGGCCACTGCCCAACCGCTGGTATTCCAGTCCATCTTGCCGATGGGCGTGGCCGTGCAGATTCGCGGGATCACCCGGTCGGACAGGTGCGCCCGCAGGTAGTTGCCAACGGCAATCCCTTTTGAGAGCGGCGTCCAGTAGATCGTGTTGCCATGAATCGGGCTGCAGGGAATGTAGATATAGTGCAGTTCGGCACCTGCACCGCGCAGCAGGCTGAACAGCCGCACCAGCTCGGGCCCCTCGTCGTTGCAATTGTTTAAAAACGGGGTCTGCACGTACACGGCAATGCCGCTTTTCACCAGGTCGGAGATGATCATCAGGCTCTGCGGCGAAATCTCATCGGGGTGAATGAAATGGGTGGCCACCTCCATGCGTTTGCCATACTCCTGAAGCTCAAGATGCTTTCGCTTCAGATAGCTCAGCAGTTCGGCGTCGTCTGACAGGAACAGGTGGGGGTAGTAGGCAATTGAGCGTGTGGCCAAGCGCAAGGTTTGGACGTGATCCACTGCCATGAGCCCGTCGATGGCGCTGGCCATGTTTTTGCGATTCATGAAGGGGTCGCCGCCGGTGATTACAATCTCCTTGATGGTCGGTGAGTTTTTCACGTGGGCAATCGCCTGCGCCACATCGGCCGGTGTGGGATTGGCCTCGTCGCGCGATTCCTTGTGCTTGCGGAAGCAGAACCGGCAATAGACCGGACAACTCATGTTGAGTAAAAAAATGACCCGGTTCTGATACATCTGCTCCAGCAGTCCCTGATGGAACTGACCAATCCAGGTATTGGTGTGTCCGGCAGGATCCAGCTCCTCGACAAAGGGCATGTACTGATAGGCGACATTTCCGGATACCCGCATCTGACGCACGGTGTGCATGGAAAGCCGCACCGGATAGGTATCCAGCACCTGCTGCATATTGGCCCGGTCAGCATCCGGAAGCCTGGTGTTGGTCACTTTCTCCAGCTGCTCGGTGGTCTTGATGGAAATAAACCGATTGCCGGGAAGGGCCACCTCCAGGATGGCCATGAGCATGAGGTGGGGCATTTCAATATCGTTGATCACGACACGGCCGGTTCCGTCGGCCTTTCCCAGCTGCGAAAGCAGCTCACCGAAAAAGCCCTGCGGATGGCCCGCAAAACCGCAGGCATCGAGAAAGCGGGAAACCTTGGTCGGTCCGTCGCCGCTGTGAATGATTCCATAAACCGTCGGTCCCACAAAGGCTTTGACGCCGTAATGGTCGAGAAAGTCGGTCAAGACGGCCACCAGGTCGGACAAGGACACCTGGTTGGCTTCACCCGAGTGTTCAAAAACGATCCTCAAAAAGGTGTCATGCTGCGACATACCCCCACCCCCTAACGTCGATGAATGCAAATTAACAATTGACATTAATTTACAAGCCTGTCATTTTATGACTATTATAGTAAATACATTTCTATAATAGTGTAATTTTAAATCATCCCCAAACGCAATGTCAAAAGGAAAATACTATTTTTCCAAGTCGCTGGAAAAGGGCTTGAAAATTCTGTCGCTTTTCAATGGGCAGGTGCCGGTGTTGACCCAAAGTGAAATCGCCAAAACGATGGGTCTGAACATGACGTCCACCTACCGCTACATCAATACGCTCCAGGAACTGGGTTATCTGGAAAAGGACGTCAAGACCAAGGAGATTCGGCCGACGATCCGCTGTCTGCTATTATGCAACAACCTGATGCGGGCCACCGATCATCTGCGGCTGATCAAAACGGTGGTGGACCGCATCCACCGGGAAAACAACATCAGTATCGATGTGGCCCTGGTGGTGGATGATACGCTCAGGCGCCTCTACCATCGGGAGGCCGAGGAGACGCTCACATACAGCTTGCCGGATGCCTCGCCGAATTGTCTGCACAATACGGCCCTGGGCAAAGCGTATCTGGCTTGCTTGCCTGAAACGCAGATGCTGCGAAAAATCGATGCGCTGACCATGACGGCCAAGACAGAAAAAACAATCATCAAAAAAAAAGCCCTGCTGGCCGAACTGAAAAGGATAAAATTGCGCGGCTATGCCCTGGCTGAAGAGGAGTATCTGCCAGGGCTGCTAGCCATCGGTGCACCGCTGGTCGACCCCGTTACCGGAGAAGGGATGGGGGCCGTCTCATTCGATTTCTCTGTTTTGCAGCATCGCCCAGAAGAGATCGTCGACAGGTACGCGGAGCGGATTATACAAACAGCCGAATTGATTTCAGAGTTGTTGCCGCAAGAAAATAAGCGGCGTCGAGGCCAGCATCGTCATGGTGCACACGGTTAAGGCCCATTGAAGACTGCTGCCGCTGCCGGCCTATTGTACCTTCAAGTTCTCTTCTTCTGCAATGGCATACACATGCAGGCCGGCTTGACAATCACCGATCGAATCGATAGGGTTTTAACAACCTATCTATTACCTAAGTTGAGCGATTGTCGAGCCTGCCGTAGATACAAGGAAGATGACTTTCCGCTATCGTCGCCTATGCGGGAAGGCATCTGACGCCGTAGATGCGGTAGGATCGTCAATCCCAACGGGTTTTCCATTTTGGCGACTGAAAAGCACGTAACTAACATGCATTCTTTTGTATTCTAAGAACGCCAAAATGGGAAACGCTCAACTTAGGTATTACTAATACCGCGATTCGGGAC
>JASFFF010000054.1:0-11872 GCA_050124445.1 Desulfosarcina sp. | reverse complement strand
AAACAGTGGTGATTGGATATACGATGGCGGTTTATCCTTGATTGCTTTTGCTACTCAGCCACAATAAACGCATCCGGATACCCGCTGGCGGCCAGCTGCCGTTCGTACTTTTCCGCCGTGTCCAAATCGTTGCAGCGCCCAACGCGGACCCGGTAGAAGACCGCGTCACCGCGGTCATAGGGGGTAACATGCGCGTTGGCAAAGGATTCATCCAGTTTGGCCCGCAGCCGTTCAGCATTGTCCCGGTCGGTAAAGGCTCCTACCTGGAAGGTGAAGACGCCGCTGTAGTAATCCATGGGCACATAGGTGTCTCCCGAGGCGGTTGAATGCCGCTCTCCCAAGGCCACGATTTTCACATGGGCTGTGCCGGCTTCCAGCATGCCCAGCGCTTTGGCTCCGGTATAGGAAAGATCGATGATCCGACCATGCACAAACGGCCCGCGATCGTTCACCCGGACCACAATCTGCTTGCCATTGTCCAGGCGCCGGACACGCACCCAAGTGCCCAAGGGCAGGGTTTTGTGGGCGGCGGTCATGGCATACATGTTGTAAATTTCGCCGCTGGATGTTTTACGGCCGTGAAATTTCTTGCCGTACCAGGAGGCGATGCCCCGCTGGGAGAAGCCCTTGGCGTGGGGCATGGGTTTGTACCAGGTGCCATCCACTCGATAGGGTTTGGGATGGCCTTTGGGCGTGGCGGGTGGCGGTGGTGCCGTGGTACAGGCCTGAAGGAGGAGAAGCGTCATTACGCATAATGCCGGCAGCCATCTTCGACAGTTGATCGAGTGCCTGTCTTGCTCATCTATAACCATGTGCCTCACAATTTCCAAACTTCAGATTCCAAGCCCGAAACGCGTCTCCAGGTACGATGCTGGTGGCGAATGGGTGTCAAGCATTGGTTCTTGCGATGTTCAATACAATTGTCATTTGGTTATTGGAATTTGCGATTTCATTTGCCGATGGCGATTTTGACCACGTCCATCATCTTTTCCAAAAAGTGGAACGAAACATCCTTGCGCACCTTCTCGGGAATATCCACCAGGTCTTTCTCATTCCACTTGGGCAGCAGAATGGTTTTAATGCCGGCCCGGTGGGCAGCCAGCACTTTCTCTTTGATGCCACCCACCGGCAACACCTGGCCCCTGAGGGTAATCTCACCGGTCATAGCCAGATTTTTGCGGATGGTTTTTCTCGTCAGTAGCGATACCAGGGCGGTGAGCATGGTGACACCGGCCGACGGACCGTCTTTGGGAATGGCGCCGGCAGGCACGTGAATGTGGATATCGTGCAAGTCGAAGTAGTCTTCTTCAATACCCAGTTTTTTGGCGTTGGCGCGGATAAAGCTCAGGGCCGCCGTGGCCGACTCTTTCATCACATCGCCCAATTGGCCGGTGAGGGTGAGTCCCTTTTTGCCTTTCATGGCCGTGGCCTCGATGAACAGCAGGTCGCCACCGGTGGGGGTCCAGGCCAGTCCCATGGCCACCCCGGGGGTTGTCATGCGAGCCTTGGCTTCAGCCTGAAGCTTGACCGGTCCCAAGAATTCGGCCACGCTCTCCACTTTGATGCTGGCTTTTTTGACCTTGCCCTCGGCAATGCCGGCGGCCACACCCCGGCAGATGGTGGCAATTTCCCGCTCCAGGTTGCGCAGACCGGCCTCTCGAGTATAGCCGGTTATGATGCGGCGTATGGCGCCGGTGGTAAAGCTGATCTGCTTGGCCTTGAGACCGTGGGCCTCGCGCTGGCGTGGAATCAGGTAGCGTGCCGCGATCTTTACCTTCTCATCCTCGGTATACCCCAGTAGCTGGATGACCTCCATGCGATCCCGGAGTGCAGAGGGGATCGTATCCAAAACGTTGGCGGTAGTAATGAACATCACTTTGGACAGGTCAAAGGGTACATCCAGATAATGATCGGAAAATGAGAAGTTCTGCTCCGGGTCCAATACTTCCAACAGGGCCGACGAAGGATCACCCCGAAAGTCGGATCCCACCTTGTCGATCTCGTCCAGCATGAAGATGGGGTTGTTGGAGGCCGCCCGACGCAAGCCTTGGATGATGCGTCCAGGAAGCGCCCCCACGTAAGTGCGCCGGTGCCCCCGAATCTCGGCCTCGTCACGCACACCGCCCAAGGAGATGCGGTGGAATTTGCGGCCCAGGGCCCGGGCGATGGAGTTGCCCAGCGAGGTCTTTCCGGTACCGGGAGGACCGGCAAGGCAAAGAATCGGGCCTTTTGAGTCGGGTTTGAGCTTTCTTACCGCTAGATATTCGATGATACGCCGTTTGGGTTTTTCCAAACCGTAGTGATCGTCATCTAACACCTTGCGGGCCTTCTTGATGTCCAAATTGTCTTCGGTGGTCACATTCCATGGCAGTTCGGTGAGCCAGTCCAGATAGGTCATGGCAACCGTATACTCGGCCGAAGAGGGGTGCATACGTGAGAGCCGGTCCAGTTCACGTTCGGCTTCCTTGACCGCGGCTTCGGGAAGCTCGCGTTCAAGGATTTTGGCACGGTATTCATCCAGCTCGACCGACGCCTCGTCGGTCTCTCCCAATTCCTCCTTGATGGCCTTGAGTTGCTGACGCAGGTAGTACTCCCGCTGTCGTTTGTCCATGTCCCCTTTGACCTGGGATTGGATTTTGTTGCCCAGCTCCAGAATTTCCAGTTGATGGTGAACGAGTTTGGTGACCACCTTGAGGCGCTCGGTGGAATCACGCGTTTCCAATACACGCTGCTTTTCTTCCGGAGAAGAATTGATCGTGGAGGCCACCATATCGGCCAGGGTTCCTGGCTCTTTGATAGAGGCGGCCATGGACCCCATCTCCTGGGGCAGACCTGGAGACAATTTCACGATGCGGCCGAACTGCTTGATAACATTGGCCATTAGAGCTTCGGTTTCTTTGCTCTCATGGTCGATGTCACCGAAGTGGTCCACCTCTGCCACCAGGTAGGCCTTGCCTTTCTTGTAGGATTTGATGCGAAAACGGCTCAACCCCTGAACCAGCAGTTGCACCCGGTTGTCCTCGGTCTTGGCCATCTTCAGAATCAGGGCCGATGTGCCCACCGTGGCCAGGTCGCCGCTTTCGGGGTCCGGTTTCACATTTTCCTGCTTTTTGGCCACCACCAGGCCGATCATGCGGTCGTTGGCCATGGCTTCGTCGATCAGGTGGACCGACTCCCCTTTCATTACCACCAGGGGCAACACCATCTTGGGAAACAGGGTTGCGTCAAACAGCGGCAGGATAGGCAGCACTTTGGGGATATTTTCAGTATTGTATTCCAAGGATGGTTGTTTGTCTTGCATGAGGCCCTCCTTCAAGGGAGTGTTTCACGATGCGCATTGACACCACGTGGGCACGATGATTGTTTTATGGGTCTTTGAGAGTGCACCTTCACTCGTCGCTGATGGGTACTTTGTGCACCTTGTCAAGTTTGAGTTTGGCAATTCTGATTTTCAACAGCCCGTTGGTATAGCTCGACGAAACCACCTCCGTATCAACGGGGGACGGCAGATAGAGAACGCGCTCGAAACGGCCGTATTGAATTTCAGCCAGCCGGAAGGTGCCATTGGGCACCCGGGTCATCTCGCGACGAATGCCGGAGATCTTTACCGCCCGGGAGTTGATTTCCAGGTCCAGGTCGTCTTTGTTGACGCCTGAGATCTCGGCCCAGATCATGATCTCTTCCGAGGTCTCGAAAATGTCCATTTGCGGCGTCCAAAGATGCTCCCGGGATGAAAACATGGGATTGACGGGCCGCGGTCTGAAAATTTCCTGGATGGTTTTTCCCAATCCTTCATCACTGGGATCAAAATTGCTTCCGAATTTAATTTTGATGTAGTCCATGATAACTCCCCGAGCCTGCTTCCTGTTGGTGGTGTTCTGTGGGCTGCTGGATCCTGACGACGCGTTTAAGTTAGCACCGAAACGGGTGCTTGTAAAGCGACCGAGACGGATACCAATGCCCCTGTTGCCTTTGTGCCAAACGGTGTTATTATTTGTAACCTGTATGAGAAAAGGGCAATAAGAACGAACGCCGTTCGTGACGACGATACAAAAAGGAGAATGAGAGAATGGGCAATCAGCTCAAAACCACGCTGTTGCTGGCCTTAATGACCGCGTTCATTATGATCGTGGGCAACTTATTGGGCGGACGGCAAGGAATGATCATCGCCCTGGTGTTGGCCGCCGGAATGAATTTTTTCAGCTACTGGTACTCGGACAAAATCGTTCTCAAGATGTACCGGGCTCAAGAGGCAACACCCGAGCAGGCACCGGAACTGTACCAGATGGTGCAATCCCTCTCGCGACAGGCGGACCTGCCCATGCCTAAGGTTTACATCATTCCCAAGGATGCGCCCAATGCGTTCGCCACGGGACGCAATCCCGACAACGCCGTGGTGGCCGTTACACAGGGACTGCTCAACCTAATGAACCGTCAGGAGGTCATGGGTGTGTTGGCCCACGAACTGGCCCACGTCAAGAATCGGGACATCCTTATCGGCACCATCGCTGCCACCATGGCCGGGGCCATCATGCTGCTGGCCTCCATGGCACGCTGGTCAGCCCTGTTCGGCGGTATGCACCGCGATAACAACAACGGCGGCGGTATGGGGGCCATCGGCATGATCGCCATGTCCATCATCGCCCCCCTGGCGGCCATGATCATTCAGATGGCCGTGTCGCGGTCCAGGGAATACCTGGCCGACGCCACCGGTGCACGAATCGCCGGCGGCCCCGAGGGCCTGGCCCGCGCCCTCGAAAAGCTCGGCGCCTACTCGCGGCGCATTCCCATGCAGGCCAACCCGTCTACAGCCCATATGTTCATCGTCAATCCGCTTTCTGGCAAAAATCTGCAAAGTCTGTTTTCCACGCACCCGCCGGTGGAGGAACGCGTCAGACGCCTGTTGGGCGTGCGCCACCAGGGTGGTCCACCGTCACCGCCAAAAGGCAATCGTCAGGCGGACGCGGGCAAAGCCTTCTGGGATAATTTGAAGGGATAAATGGCCGAAAGGGCTTGAAGCACAAAAAACAAATTCCAAACTCCAAATAAATTCCAATGTCCAAATATCAAACAGCTGGCGGCACGGGTTGGGATTTGGAAATTTTAATTTTAGATTTATTTGTGATTTGGGGTTTGGAACTCGATATTTGCGGGCTGGACCGGCTGCTTGTGCTTGTAGCAGGCATGCTCGTTGGTTTCACCGGCATCGCTGCCGCTCTGACATACCCGACAGCGGTTCTCGTCACACCACTGGCATGAGAAACACGTTTTGCAGGCATGTTTTGCGGGCTGGCGGTCGTCGTTGGGAATGTAAATTTTGCCTGTAAGACCGGGAACAGTGGTCCAAGCCATGCCCCACTCCTTGTGTGATTTCCTAATAATCTAATAAGATGGGATTTGGATGGCGTTTGTCAATCGTTTAATCAACTTCCAAAATGTGCTATGGCTGCCTTGAGAGAGGAGACCCTATCCAGGTGGATTTGCTATATGACCAAGGCACCATCGATGCACTGAGCGCGCTCAAAGCCGCCACAGCGGACCTGGCCAAGTTAATGAACCTGGATTCCAGGGCGGACATAGACGCGTGGATAGAGGCACTGGATACCCGTCTGCTTCCCAGGCTGAAGCCGGGGTTCCCCCTTACGGTTGCCATCTGCGGGGGGGGCTCAGCAGGTAAATCAACCCTTTTCAACGCCCTCGTCGGTGAAACCGTTTCACCAACCGGCGGACGGGCCGGCATCAACCGCCGACTTCTCATTGCCCTCGGCGCCGAGCAAACCAAGACCCCCGGTGTGGTCCAGGCGCTCTTCGAGCCGTTCGGCTGCCTACCGCAGCCCCTGATCGATATGGATCAGCTGACCACCCCCGGTGATCCGCTGCTTTACTCCAGCCGCTGCCTGCCAGCGGAACTGGCACTGTTGGATACGCCTGATTTTGACACCGGCGCCGGCGGCAGCTACCAGAACCGGGAGATGGCCGAGCGCTCCCTGCGGGCGGCCGATGTGCTGGTTTACATCTTTACCAATGCCAATTACAACAACCGGGACAACACCGATTTCATCGCCCGCATGCTTACCGCAGTGGGCACGCGCAATTGTTTTCTGGTATACCGGGTCTATCCGGCATTCAGCGAGCAGGAAATTCTGGAACACGCCCACACGGTGGCCCGAAACATTTACGGCGACAGGGCGCAGCGGCATGTGCTGGGCGTCTACCGCGCGGGTGAAGACAATCGGGTGGCCGCCGGTCAGCAACCCATGGCCCTCCTACCGGTACCGGCAGACCGGCCGGCGTTGATGGCCGTCCTGGCAGGCATGGACCCCCGGCAAGTAAAAGGCGACCTGCACCGATCCATATTCAAAGATGTGCTCCGGCAGGGAGGGCAATTTCTGCAGCAGGCCCGCGAATCCCGCGACCATCTGTCACTCTATCTGGAAGGGTTGCGCACCGTTCAGCAGCGCAGCGTACAGGACGCACTGGGTCATCTTCCCATGGATTCGGTCGTGCGCCGTTTTAGCCAAATCTGGCAAGATACCGATCCCGCTCACGTCAAGATCATGCGCACGACCGGCCGCGTGGTGGAGACGCCGTTGCGGCTCTTGATGGGCGCAGCCAGGTGGTTCGGCGGCAGCCGGGCGAAACCTGACACGGCACAAGCCGGCACAAAGATGCGTGCAGCCATGGAGGCCGATCTGGTTCGGGCGGCCAACCGGCTGCGCAAGGCGGTGGTGGACCCGGCCATCTTGCTTGAGCTGTTTCAAGGGGATCCGGCAGTCGCCTCGCTCAAGCAGCAGGCGCAGCGGCTGGCGGGCTCCGTCGGCGTATCCCAGCAACCGGCCGACGAAGGCATGATCCGGTTTCAGATTCCGCATCATCCGGCGATGACGGCAGACCAGGCAGCCCTGCGCAACACGAAATGGTCGGCGGCCGTTGACGATATGCTGGCCCGAAGAGAAGGGCTCCTCGGCCTCACCAGCCAATTGGAGGCTGAATTGCAGCGCCTGGCCCATGAGCAGCGTGCCCGTATGACCACCTTTGATCAGATCCGGCAGACCTTTTCAGCCATGCTCAACATTATTCCGGCCACCGCCGCAGTCACCTATGTCCTGCACACCGGTGATCCGGTCGGGGCGGCCGGCATCAAGGTTAAGTTGGCTGGTCTGTTCGGTCTCAACGACCTGTATGCCCTGGTGGCCATTCCGGCCACCGCAGGCATGAAGAAGGCGGACCTGAAACAGTTGGAGGCCTTGTTGGCCCCGGTGGCACGGGCCTGGCTGATGCACAAATTGAAGGCCATCGAGGCACTTTTTGAAGAGAAGATTACCGGGAGGATGTTGCAGACGGGGCAGGCCCTGCTCGACGCCTCCGCCGGCCGGGTGGCGATAGTGACTGACAGCCTGACCCGCTGCGGTCAGGCACTGGAGAGGCGTCCATGACAGTTGAGCAAAAGACCAGGCTGCAGGCGAGGGGAGAATTGGGGACCATACGTGCGGACATCCAAGGCCTCGCCGAATCACTGGCCCAGACGCCTTTGTGGCGGCCGGCCGCCGGTCTGCGTGATGCCTGCGGCGAGGCGATGGTGATGCTGGACCGGCTGGCCGAGCGCTTCGATCGACGATTGGTGGTGACATTGGTGGGGCCTTGCGGTTCGGGCAAATCCACGCTGCTCAACGCCCTGGCCGGCGACGATCATCTTTCACCAGCCGGTCACCGGCGACCCACCACCAAAGGCGTGGTGGCCTTCTGCCGGCAGGCGGCCGATGCCGCCCAACTGGTGGAACAGATCGGCCGGGACAAGATCCGCGTGCGAACCAGCACGGCTGCGCAGGCCCTTGAAAATCTGATTCTCATCGATACGCCGGATACGGACAGCACCCATCAGGCCCAGCATATTCCCATCGTCCACAAGGCCATCACCCTGTCGGACGTATTGATCTGCGTGTTCGACGGGGAAAATCCCAAGCGGCGCGATCACACGGATTTCTTAACCGAATACGTTGGCTTGTTCAATGGCGCCAGCCTGGTGGTGGCGGTCAATAAAAGCGATCGATTGGCCGAATCCGAACTCAGCGACATCATCATGCCCGATTTCGCCGCCTATATCCGCCGTGCCTGGTCGATTGACCCGGCGGCGATCATTTGCGTTTCTGCCCGCAGCCATCTCAAGGACCCCGATTGGGACCCGGAGACGGCACCCAAACATGACCTGGACCAATTCGACCAGCTGCATGAATTGATTCGCGACACCTTCAATCGCAGCGGTGTTTCCATTGACCGTCGGCTGGAGAACGCCCGCAGCATCAGGCAATATATCCAACAAGCGGTGCGTGATGAGGCCGGCAATGCCGGAGATCATCTGCAGGCGGCCATCGACCAGATGGCTGCCGGCGAGGCAGCCGCTATGCGACAGGCGGTATCGTCTTTTCGCAGCGCTGATGATACGTTGATGCCGGGCATCCATATCCGATTATACCAGCAATTGGCTCAGCGATGGCTGGGGCCGGTGGGATGGCTGGTGGCTGTATGGACCCGCATACTGGTTTTTGGTGCCGGCATTACGGCGCTGATGCGTTTCGGCAATCCCATCCGACAACTGGCGGGCGCCGTTTCCGCCGTGAGGCATTATGCGGATACGAAAAAGGCCACCGATGCCGCCGATCGCGGTCCGGGTGCCTCCGTTGCCTTGCTGCGCTACGAGAGCGCCCTGGCCCGCGCCTGGCCCGATATTGCGGAGCGGTTGATCCAGGCAGGCTTCGTCCCGTCGGTACGCGAGGCGCATCGCGCCCCGGGCCATGGAGCGGAAATCGAGCGACAGCTCTCGCAGATCTGGGCCGATGCTCTGAACGAAGAGCTGTCACAAACGGCACAGCGGCTAAGCGGCGGGCTGCTGCAGCTGATTTTTAATCTGCCGGTCTTGGGTATCCTGGGGTATGTTGGCTGGCTGACCGCGGTGAACTTTTTCTCGGGTAATATCCTTGCCAGCAGCTTTTTTCTGCATGCGTTCTGGACGATCGTGCTGGTGCTTTTTCTCAGCTTCTTTTTGTTGCAGGCGGTGATTCGGCTGGCGGCGGGCAAGCAGCGCATGGTAGAGGGCGTGTTCGCACGGGTTCGCCAATCGGTGGATCGGCAGACGCGCTTGGCGGACAGTCCGGTTTGGCAGCAGGCCACTATTGTGATTGGATTGAGGAATTGAGGGATTGGGGGATTGAATTTCCCATGCTATCTTTTTTCGGTGTGTTTTCTCATTTCTTCCATCAATTGTCGGGTCCGCCGGCCGGGCCGACCGTCGGCGATGGTCTGGTCGTCGACCTCGACGACCGGCACGAGTCCTTTGCTGGTGCCGGTGATAAACACCTCGTCGGCGGCCAACAGCTCGGTCCGGGCAATGTCACGGATATCGATGGCAAACAGCCCCTCAGCCAGTTCCAGGACCACTTTGCGGGTGACG
This sequence comes from Desulfosarcina sp., assembly GCA_050124445.1. Taxonomy (GTDB): domain Bacteria; phylum Desulfobacterota; class Desulfobacteria; order Desulfobacterales; family Desulfosarcinaceae; genus Desulfosarcina. The sequence continues at coordinate 2,424 of JASFFF010000054.1, read as the reverse complement.
CCCGAAAGAATGCCCTGCCCGGGGGTTACCAGCTTGTCACCGACAAAGGCAAAGACATTGGAGGTGGTGCATTCCAGGGCCAAACCATTGCGATCGATATAAAGGGCTTCGACCGCGCCCTGGGCAGCGGCCTTCTTGAGCGCCAGGCTGGCCGAGATGTAGTCGATGCTTTTGGCACCGGGAATGGGGCGTTCCACCTCCCATGAGATGATTTTTACCCCCTTAGTATACCAGCTGGCAGGCAGCTTGGGCACAGGCGACACTAGCACCAGCAGGCGCGGGCGACCCGCAGGGGTCATGAAGTCCGCGCTAGACCCGCCGGTCACCACGATGCGAATATTGGCCTCGGGAATATCATTTTTGGCCAGGGTCTCTTTGACCACGGCAACCATTTCTTCGTGGGACCAGGGCAGGTTCAGGTCGATTTTACGGGCCGATTGCTCCAATCGGTCGATGTGGGCATCCAGGAAATAGGGCTTGCCATCGTAGGTCCGCAGCAGGTCGAAAACGCCGATGCCGCGCAAAATGGCCAGGTCATCAACCGGTATGACCGCTTTTTCAGCCGGTACAAAATCACCGTCCACATAATAAGTTGCCACAACATCCTCCCGACGATTGGGTTCGATTGCACCCAGGCACGGTCGAGAAACCGTCCTGAAACCATCCTGTTACACCATTGACCCGTACGTCTCAAGGAATAACATTGTCAGTTGTATTCACCAGTGCAAGACGGCAATTGTGACTTCAAACCCCTCGATCTAAAAAAGCGCATGATCGCTTGGGTCCCTTTTGACAGGCAGCTGGTATCGCGCTATATGTGCGCCGACTTAAAAACCGACGGCCATGGACAAACGCATGAAAGACCAAACCGTGAAACCGGCAATTGACATTGTTCAAGCGGATCTAAGCCGCCAGGACCATCAACGAAGTGTGCTGGAACTCATCGATGCCTATGCAAAAGACCCCATGGGCAACGGAACCCCTTTGCCAGCCGAGGTTAAGCAAGCCCTGATCCCAGGATTGCAAACGCATCCGACCACGTTGATTCTGCTGGCGGTTTGCGCGAACCAGGCCATTGGCATAGCGGTGTGCTTTATCGGTTTTTCCACCTTTGCGGCCCGGCCGCTGATCAATATTCACGACCTGGCCGTTTTGCCCGGGCAGCGGGGCAGCGGCGTCGGTCGGCAGCTTCTGGATGCGGTGGAGCGCAAGGCACGGTCGATGAACTGCTGCAAGGTGACCCTTGAAGTGCTCGAAAACAACCGACCGGCCAGGCAACTTTATTCGGCGGCGGGTTATGGCCAAGCCACCTATACAGAGGCGGCCGGCGGGGCCTTGTTTTTTGTCAAATCATTGTAGCTACAGATTGGGCATTTGTTTGGGATTGGTTGCCTGATAATTGTTATTTACGGCTACTGGGGCTTCAGATGTACCGATGGACCAGTCAAGGAGCATGAACCCCATGGGCAATTTTTTACCAGTTTCCCGAGCAGACATGCAGCGGCGCGGGTGGGACCAACTCGATGTCATTCTGATTACCGGAGATGCCTATGTGGACCACCCGGCATACGGCGTTGCCCTGATCGGCCGGATGCTGGAATCCCACGGATACCGGGTGGGGGTCATCGCCCAGCCCGATTGGCGATCGGACGAGGATTTCAAGCGCCTGGGACGCCCACGCCTGTTTTTCGGACTCACCTCGGGCAATGTGGATTCCATGGTGGCCAACTATACGGCCAACAAGCGAGCCCGCAAAAAGGACGATTATTCACCGGGAGGTCGGACGGGCTTGCGACCCGACCGGGCCCTGGTCGTATATGCCAATCGCGTCCGCCAGGCCTTCAAAAAGGTCGTCGTAGTGGTCGGCGGTATTGAGGCCAGCATGCGCCGGCTGGCGCACTACGACTACTGGGACAATCGGGTGCGGCGGTCTATTTTATTTGATGCGCGGGCCGACATCCTGGTCTATGGCATGGGCGAAGGCCAGGTGGTGGAGATTGCTCGGCGGCTGGCTGCCGGCGACGCGGCGGGCAGCCTTGATCACATTCCCGGAACAGCCGTTATCCGAAAAGACCCGGCCTTTTTGGACGATTATGTTATCATTTCTGCATATGAAACGGTCAGCACCGATCCGGCTGCGTTTAACCAGGCCTTTCGGGACTATTACCGGCAGCAGAATCCCCTTCGCGCGCGTCCGGTGGTGCAGGCCCATGGCGACCGCTATGCGGTGGTTTACCCCCCTCCGATGCCACTGGCCACAGCCGATTTGGACGCCATTTACGAGTTGGATTACCAGCGTCACTGGCATCCGGACTACGCGCCTGCCGGCGGTGTACCGGGCCTGGAAACGGTGCGCCACTCCCTGGTGACCCATCGCGGCTGCAGCGGAGAGTGCAATTTCTGTTCGCTCTATTTTCACCAGGG
>JASFFF010000053.1:0-12007 GCA_050124445.1 Desulfosarcina sp. | reverse complement strand
AAAATCCGCCGATAGAATCGATGGCGCAATACATTTCATTGGTACCTCTTTTTTGTCCCTGAAGGTCAGATCGGATCCTGTTTAGTCTAATCCATGATCTGGGTTTTTACCAGTTGGCCATCCACGTAGACAAGTACCGTGGGGTTACCACTTTTTGGTATCAAAAGCCAGATCTCTTGACCCGGAGCCAGGAAATCATCGAACAGGCTCAAGGAGTGTTGCCGTTGATTGATTTTGACCTGTACGCGTTTATTTAGAAAACCGTGTTCGAGTGCGAATCGGAACAGCTCCACCTGGCCGGCATGCGCTTGTTTGTGGGTGCCGGTTGGGTTTGGCATCCGGTTGACGGTAAGGTCCACTGGCGTCCCGCGTGCCACCCGGTATCCGGCCAAGGGATGCTGATCCACGATGGTTTCGGGGGACGCACTACTGTCATGGACGATGCGTATGCGTCCAGGTACCAAGTGGACTTGCTCCAATCGTCGTAGCGCTGTCTGCAGGGTTAATCCGGACAGGTCCAGCATGCGAAAGGCAGAAGATGCCGGCCCCTTGTTGACCAGCAGGTCGGCGCAGGTGTTTCGTGAAACCGTGTCACCGGGGGATGGCATCTGGGCAATGACCTGGCCGGCGCTATACCGGGAACTGCGCATGGTGGCCGAGAGGCCCTGACACAGACCGTTCTCGGCCAGCAGGATTCGGCTTTGCTGAAGCGACAAGCCGGCCAAGTTAGGCATGATGATGGTTTCTGGTCCCCGGGAGACCCGTATTTTTACATCCCGTCCCCGCTTGATGGTTGCGCCGGCCTCAGGATCCTGATCAATCACATGGTTCTTGGGCATGTTGATATGGTATACGGTTCCCTTGACCCGGGTGTTGAGTCCCAAATCGGATAGGACTTCAAGACAATACAAGACGTCTTTACCCACCAACTGCGGAACGACGACCGGTTCTTCTCCCTTGATGATCAAGGTCAGGGCCAGGTAAGCGCCGATTCCCGCCATGACCATGAAAAGGCCCACGATGAACGAGAGACGCAGCGCTCTTCGAATCAGTGGCTTGAGGGATGCGGCAGGCGGGTTCATGAACTTAAAAATCAATGCTCAGGCTCAAGGCGGCACCACCGGACACGGGTGCCACCGCCAAAGGCATCAGCCTGTGTCGGTTTAAATGGTTTTTAAATTCGCTGACTCGATCACGATTGTATTTGTGGGCACTGGATATGGCGCCATAGATATTACCGGCATAGAAACCGACGCCAACGAAGGCGATGACACTTCCCAGACCGATCAAATCCTCATCGAACGACTCCCACGCCGCCCAGATCAAGCCGGCGTTGATTAAAAAGGCGGTCAAGGCATCCTGGTAGCGACCTGTGTAGAGTTGGCCGCCGCCGGGAACAATGGAAAGCACACCGGCGGTGGTCGGGTTTTTGGTCGGGATTTCGCCACTGCGGGAGAGGGTCTCCTTCAGACTGCTCACCTTGAGCCGGTCTTGGTTGGCCGCTGTAATCGCGCTGAACGTATCGTCGGCCAGTTGCCACCGCCCCTGATCCACATGCAGCCATCCCAGTTCATAGCGGGCGCGGTCGATGACATCCTTGTTGGAGGCGACGGCCAACAGGTTATGCAGATCCAGCATGGCCTGTTCGATCATGCCCTGGCGTGCGTGACTTCGGCTGAGCATGAAGAAGGCCTTGTTCTGTATCGGCGATCCCTGGTAGTTGTCGGTGAGTCGATTAAAGACGGCTGCCGCCGCCTGATAATCGCCCATGCGATAGTGGGCCATGCCCGTAAGAAACCATGCCCGGGGGATTCTGGGGTCCGATGGAAAAAAATGGATAAAGCGATTAAATTCGATGATCGCTTGGCTGTAGGCGTCTGCTTCGAAGCGGGACTGGGCAAAACCGTATTGTCGATCCGCGTCGATGGTCAAACCGGCCACGTCGTGAGCCATGGACAAAAAAAGGACCAACGCCAGTGCCATGATGGCGAACGGGCGTCGCAGCAAAAAGTGAAATGCCGTGTCGGTTTGCATGGCGGTCAGGGCAGCCAGAAATCATTGTTATCGAGCGGATCCCGGCTGCGGACGCCGTGGCGGGTCATCACCGCCGGGCTGAGCTTGATTTCGTCATGGCCGCAGCGCATCAGCCGATCGCAGGCCATGATCCATCCCTTGACGGCCCCGTGGCGCTGAATGGCCTGTATGGCATAGCTGGAACAAGACGGGGTCATGGGGCAGCGATTGCCGTCCGCCCCGGACAGAAATTTTTGAAAAAGGCGGATAGGCGCTGCCGCCACTGGTGTATGGCTATCGGCCACCGGTTGGGCTGCCGGCATGTCGGCCCACGCGCTGCCTGCCAACAGGCAGAAGATGAGGCCAATAAAAAAGATTCTCACAAAGTCATACTCCATGGTGCACAGGCGCAAGCGGTGCCTGGCGGTGTCGGTTTTCATCAATTGCGGCGTATTCCTTCTGTTTAAACCGATTCGAGAAAAGTTTCTACCTGAATTTCGTTGGCAGCTTTTTTTGGTTTTCTGGTTTGGGGCGGGCGATGAGGCCTGCCGTAGCATCCGGATTCATCGCCACTCCCCGTCATTGTTGTGTCACGCGCAGCACCTCTTCTATGGTCGTCGTACCGGTCAGCACTTTATCAATGCCGCTCTGTCGCAGCGTCTTCATATTGTACTGCAGGGCATATTGTTTGATTTGGGTGGCGTCATAGGTTTTGAGGATCAGGTTTTTGAGACCTTCTCCCAGGTGCATGATTTCAAAAATGCCGATACGGCCACGATAACCTGTGTTAAAGCATTTCTCACACCCGCTGGCTTGGTAGATGGTATGGTTTTTCAGTTGCTCGCGGGAAATACCGATGCTCTCCAGGATCACCCCGGGGGTGTAGGCCTCTTTGCAGTGGTCGCAAAGGACGCGCACCAGCCGTTGAGCAACCACCGCAATCACGGATGACGAAATTAAAAATGGCTCAACGCCGATGTCCACCAGGCGTGTGATGGCACTGGCGGAATCGTTTGTGTGCAGCGTCGAAAAGACCAGATGGCCGGTCAGTGCGGATTGTACGGCAATGGTGGCGGTCTCCTTGTCACGGATCTCGCCGATGAGAATGACATCCGGGTCCTGACGCACGATGGAACGCAGGCCCCGGGCGAAGGTCAGATCGATCTTCGGATTGACCTGGATCTGGCTGATCCCCTTGAGCTGATACTCCACCGGATCTTCGATGGTGATGATGTTGATATCCGGTTTGATGATGGCGGCCAGTACGGAATACAATGTCGTGGTTTTGCCGCTCCCGGTGGGGCCGGTAACCAGGATGATGCCGTTGGGCTGGTTGACCAATTTATTGAACTGCTCAAGCTCCTCAGGCGATAAACCCACCTCCCTTAAATTAAGGACTTCCTCAGATTTGTTCAGCAGCCGCATGACCACCCGCTCACCGAATGTCGTGGGCAGGGTAGAGACGCGTACATCCACATTCTGGCTGCCGATTTTAACTTCGAGACGTCCATCTTGGGGCAGGCGTTTCTCGGCGATATTGAGCTTGGCCATGACCTTGATGCGCGAGATCAGGGCCGGCTGAATCCATTTGGGCGGGGTGAGTAGATCATAGAGAATTCCGTCTACTCGGTAACGCACTTTGAAACTGTCCTGATAGGGTTCGATATGGATGTCGCTGGATCGGGCCTTGATGGATTGAGAGATGATATGATTGACAAGCTTGATGATCGGCGCATCGCTGGTGTCTTCCAACAGGTCGGCCGTATCCTCAATTTCGCTGATGATGGTGCTGCCGTCCTCCTCCATGTGCTGAACCAGTTGCTCGGCGGTACCCTGGCTCAAGTCAAAAATCAGATTGATGGCTGCAAAAATGGCGCTCTTGGTGGAGAGCACTAAGTTGTAGGCCGAAAAGCCGATCATTCGAGCCAGGTCATCCAGGGGCTGAAACGCCGATGGATCATTGACGGCGATGATGTTGACCATCTCCTCGGGCAATTCGGAATCACTTGATGCCGGAATATTTTTCAATACCAGCGGCACCATGGCATGCCGCTTGAGAAAGCTGATGGGTGCATTACGGGTGCGATCCTCACCGAAGCTTTCTAATGGCAATTCGGGCCAGAAGGGGATGCCGTACTGCTCACTGAGGGCATCCAGCAACTGGGTTTCGGAGAGGACCTTGCGGCGCAGCAACACTTCCGAGATGGAGCCCCCTTTTTCGGCACGCAGTCTGGCCGCTTCCGTATAATCATCATCGGATACGCCGAATTTATTTTTTAACAGCGCTTGCAGAGAATTATTCATGGGTCGTTTTTTATGATGAATGCGTCGGCCAATCCTTGGTCAGACAATGTTTCCTTGGCCGTTTGGGCCTCGGCCCAATCATTAAAACCGGCAATTTGTATCCGGTACCAGATTTTGCCGTTGACTTCCGCTGGAGCAACCTCAGCACGATGCCCCATTTGTTGAAGTTGTTTCACCGAGTCGATGGCCGCGTTCTCATCACTGTAGGATTGCACCTGCAGGCGATAGCCGCCAGCGGACCTATCCCCGGTCGAGGGTGCTGCTGCGGGGGAGATGTTCAAGACATCGTCCGCCGAGACAGCCGCAGTGGGTGAGATTGCTGGAACTCCCTCGGTACCGCCCGGACGACTCTGATCGTCAAATTTGATTTCCGGAATGTTATCGCTATCCGGAGGTGTTTCCACCGGCGGTGTCCCGGCTGGGTCCTCGCCGCCTCGATACAGCTTGATCTGCACCTCGCGCTTTTCGTCGATCTCATTCTTTTTGCTTTGATACACCGTCGTGGCCTCGTCGGGATTCTGGAGCACCTTGGGTGTGATGAAAATGAACAGATTGGACTTCTCACTGGCCTTGGATCGGGTTTTGAAGGCCCACCCCAGCCCAGGTATATCTCCCAGGCAGGGGACTTTGTACTCGGTCTGGGCGAATGTATCGTCGATCAACCCGCCGATGACCACGGTGCTGCTGTCCTTGACCATGACTGTCGTCTCAACCGTGCGCTTGAGCGTCGTAGGCCGAAAGTCGACGCTGCTCTCCAGGGCCGAGACTTCCAGGGAAAGATTCAGGCGCACCATGCGATCCTTATTGATCTGGGGTGTGATCTTGAGGGTCTTGCCCACGTCCCGATACTCGAAGGAGTTGAAGGTATCGTTGTTGGTCGTAGAGGTGGTTGTCTGGAAGGGGATGTTCTTGCCCACCGTGATGCTGGCCTCCTGGTTGTCGGTGGTGAGCAGTTGCGGGGTCGACAAAATATTGACGTCCCGGTCCCGTTTGTAGGCTTGGACGATGGCGGCAATGCTGGGGAACGATACCCCGGCGATCTCGACCGCTTCGCCGAATAGGCCCAGGGAGAATCCGGAGGCCAGTGATGGAATCAAACTGCCGCTGGGGTCAAATTGAAGGTTCGAATCACTGCCGGTGGTGAAGCCGCCCCCTACAATACCCTGCCGGTCATTGTTCAACTCCACGTCGTCACCCACAATCCATTCGGTACCCAGTTCGAAGTCCTTCTCCGCATTGACCTCCATGATCAGGGCTTCGATGTAGACCATGGCGCGGGGGATGTCGATCTGGCGGATGATTGCCACCAGGGTGGCGTAATCGTCCCGATCGGCGGTAATGATCAGGCTGTTGGTGGCCTTGTCCGCGGTGATGGTGACCTCGTCGGAAACCACCGGGGCTTCCTTGGGTCCACCGGTCTTTGCCTGGTCGTCTTTGGGCAGGTCTTTGAGAACGGTGACGATCTCTTCAGCGGCCGCATACTCCAAGTAGTAGACGTGGATGCGTTCCTTGCCTTTGGGCGTTTCTTTGTCCAGGATTTCGATCAGGTGGCGAATGCGGTTGGTGGCGTCTTCACTGGCCACCATGATGATGCTGTTGGTGCGTTCATCGGCCACGAAGGCGGCGCTGCGATCGGCGGCGACTTTGCCCTTATTGGCCGGCGTCCTGGCGGTTTTGAAGACCATATCCAGCATGGCGACCATCTTGGATGCATCGGCGTTTTGGATCGGAAACACGGTTATCTCGCGGCCCACGCCGGGGATGTCGATGGTCTTCAAGATTTTCATCAGGCGGACGATGTTGGAATAGTTGTCGGTGACGATCAAGGTGTTGGTGGGGGCGTATGAGAGGATCACGCTGCTTTTTGAAACCATGGGTGTGAACAGGCGTTTGACGGTATCCGGGTCTGCGTAGCGCAGGGGCATCAGCTGGGTGACCATCTGGTCATCGTCCGAATCGCCTCTGGCCCGGGTCCGGGTCTCAATACTCTTGGTGCGGGCATCCGGAGAGGGGATGATTTTGATCAGCTTGCCCGTCTCCACGGTGGCAAAGCCATGCACATCCAGGACCGATTCGAAGACCTTGTAGGCTTCGTCGACCGAGATCTTCGAGGGCGAAATGATGGTCACCTTGCCTTTGACCCGCTGGTCGATGACGAAATTCTTGCCGGTGAGTTCGCTGATGAACTTGATGAATACGCTAATATCCACGTTATTGAAGTCGATAGAAACAAAGCGCTGTGATTCGTTCGCCGCTGGACCGGCACCGGATTCGCGCTCTTGGGCGGGGGCGTCGGCAGCGAAAAGAAAAAGCGTCATCAAGGCGATAAGCGCACTGATCCGGAATCTTTTCGTGTAATCCATTATAAAGTCCGTGGTCATGGTCTCTTTTCCCGTTTGCACCGGCAGCCGGCCCATGGGCGGCCAACCAGTTACCTGATGCGGTATTCTATGTTTTTTTCGCGTCCCCTGCGTTTCAACGTCACCGAGAGGTTGGATGATGATCTCAGGCCGTCGACCAATCTCAGTGCGTCATCTACAGATGCAATTTCCTGGCCATCTACGCCGGTAATGATGTCACCGTTTCTCAAGCCCATTCGGCGGAAAATGGAGTTGGGTTTAATGCTGGACAGGGACAGGCCTGACGGCACGCCGTCTTCCATGTGCGGCTGGATTTGCACCTGGGTCATCAGCGAAGCCATGTCGGTCATGGACTGCTCGATGTACGATCGCCGCAGCGAGATACGCTGGGCACGCACCGCGGGGCGGTTCTCGGCAATGTCACGTCTCGGCAGCCCGCCGGCCCGGGCCACCGCCTTGCCCGATTTCATCTCCTGCATCTTGAGCACTTCATCTTTGCCGTCGACGGTTAATACGACCTTTTCCCTGAAGATTTGTTTCACCGTGGCCGACTGGATGGCATCGCCGATGCGATACAGGTTCTGCTGGCGGGCTTTGACATCTTCGATGACGGCGTAGTCTCCCTCGCTGCTGCCCGAGACGGTTCCCCATAATTTCAAGTTCAGTTTGGTCTGCTCGAGGGATTCGACGTCGACGTCGCGCGACTGGGTGTCAGCGGTTGCGCGCGTATCGAACAGGTTGCGATCCAGCACGGACTTGTAACTGGATAAAGGGCGCCGGGCCATGCTGTCCGTCCCGGCGACACGGAAGACATTCTCCTGTACCGGTACCGGTTTCTGGGCCAGCCGGACGGCAACCGTTCCATACACCCCATCGACGATTACATAGGTGGCAATGGTGATGCAGATCAGGTTGATGACCGTGAAAATGGATTTTGGTATGATCATATCTTATCTCATCGATAGTTCGGGTTTATCGATCGTCCCACGGACCCTGAAGGTCATGCCGCGGCTGCCCGCTATTTGGCTGTCAGCGACACCCGCAGCGGCGGTCTGCTGCAGGCGAGCGATCAATTCGGGCCGGGGCCTGGCGTTTCCGGAGAGGTTGAGTCGGCTGCTTCCCAAGGGGCGTCTGAGGGCGATGCTGCCATTGATTTTGCCTTCAAGCATGGGGCCGTCGAAAGTAAGGGCTTTTAGGCGCAGACTGCGGCCGTCGAAGGAAAAAGCGGCATCCGTTTGATCCATCAAGAGGTCGGCAATGCCCAAGATCGGTGTCTTCAGCGTGATGCGCAGCTGCGAAACAGACAGATCACCGTTGGTTGTGCCAGCCGGTGCACGCCCGTCTCCCTCGTGGGTCAAGCGGCCATCCAATAAACCGCCCAATGTGAAGCGCTTCAGCGACCCGACGGCGGTCAGTTGTTCCAGGCGGATGCTTGACAACTCCGCCTCTGCGCGCATGAGGGTTGATGGTCCGTTGTCGATCACGACGGCCCGGCCGGTGACATCGCCATCGGCCAGACGGGCCTGAAAGCGAAACACTTTTTCCGCTTTGAGCAACGAGGTGAACTGCGGATACATGCGGGCGTGGTCGAATCGGGCCAGGCGGAAGCGATCCCGGATCAGATCGACCCCCGTCATTTTCAATCCCGGCGGTATGGCCGGGCGAATGCTGTCGGCCTGCATGCTCAGACCGGGGTCGATGGCCGCCAGACGACCATCCATATAGGCCTTGACCGCCTGGTCGGGAAACAGCAGATACAAAAAGACCACTGCCGCCAACAGGGCATAGGCCAGATAGGCAAAAAGGGTTTTCGCCGAAAGCATATCAACGCCTACTTTTCCAATGTTTCGACCTGAAATACCGTATTAATCAGATCGGCCTTCTGCTCCCCTTTGGAAATGGAGAGCCGTTTGATGGCAAGCATGTCCCGTGACGTTTCAATGCCGTGCAGATAGGCAAGCAATTGCGCCATGGTAATGCCCTGCAGCTTCATTTCCACCCTCGAGAGCCGGTATGGGCTGTCTTTTTGGCTCGTGGTGGTCGGTCTCATGTAGGCGATTTGGCTCTTGACGTTGGTTTTGCCTGCCAGGGTTTCCAAAAAGGAAAAAAGGGTGAAGCCACGCCTGCGGTTGTTGATAAACCGCTGCGCCTGTTCGGCTTTGCGTGTGGTTTGTCGATACTCGGCCTGCAATTGTCGAATCTGTTCCAGCTCCTGCTGCCGGGTGGTCAGGGCGCGGGACAAAGCGGCATTTTTTTCAAATATCGGGAAAACCAGAAACTGTAGGATCAAAAAGACCAAAATGGCCGCACCTGCCGCCGCCACACTGATCTTCTCCCGTTTGTTCAAATTTGATAACATGGCCCTTTAGAAATCCAATTTCAGTTTGAACCGCACTCGTTTGCCCGATTTCTCGAGGTCGGCCGAACTGATGGTCACACTTTTAAATATTTCCGCTTTTTCCAGGCCGCCCTTCATGTCGTCCACCGTGTTGAAGTTGTCCGTATTGCCGGACAGCACCACATTGTCGGTTCCTACCACCATGCGGTTCATCTTCACATCGGCGCTGGATGGGATGTTCTGACTCAAGGCATTGAGGATGTCGATGACCCGAACACGGGCGCCGGCCAGCTCGGGCCCCATGCTGCTCTGTCGGGTCTCCCTGATTCTGACTTGCATCTGCTGCAGCGGGGCATCCACACGGGTAACATCGGGAAATGTGCCCGTAAACACCGATTCGATCTGACGGTCCAATTCGGCCAGTTGTCGTGATTTGGCCCTCACTTGCAGATATTGGCCGGCCAGGGAGATGACCAGGGTGAATGCGATCAGCGAGCATGTCAGGATGATATGGTTGCGATATTCGCTCCAGTAGTGCTGAATCGTGGATCGTTGGGTGGAGAAATTGACACCGCCAACCGCTTCGGTTTCCATCAGGGCCAGGGCCAGGGCTATGTCAAGTGACCCCGATTCCCACTCCGGGGTATCCATGGACCCCTTTAAACGCGGGTGCCGGCGTATGTCTGCAATTGACTTGATCGGCAGTCCCAGCAATGTGGATGATCCGTTTCCAGCCGTCAGGAATCGAGATTGGGGGCCGGTGGAAAACACCATGGACGGGTTGACCCCGATGCCCAAGTTTTCCTGCATGGCGGTAAAGGTCTGTTGAATGCTGGTTTCCAGGCTGCGGATGACCGGATTGCCACCGCCGGTCATCGGGATGCTGCGAACCATGCGCACATGGCCCGAGCACGAGGCGTACATGGTGTGGCTGCCTTCACCACTGTCGATGAAGACAAAATCCTCGTCATCGGCATGCATTTCCGAGAGGAATCGGGCTGCGGCATACCCGCCGGGCATGATCACCACCGGCCGCAAATTGACCGATTCGAGCAAGTCCACGTACTTTTGGATCTGACTTTTCTGAACGGCGAAGGCCAACAGGTCCTGATGACCGTTGCGTCTGACCGACTCAAAGTCGAAGATCAGCTCATCGACCGGCATCGGCAAGGTGGGTTCCAGTTCGAAAGGAAGGATTTGGCGTATCTTTTTGGCGTCGCTAAACGGCACGGAGAGGTTGCGAAAGGAGACGGCGGTGGTCGGGATGCCCAATACGCACGCGGCCCCGGCAGGCGTTAAGGTCTCCACGGCTGTTTTCAAGGCCGCTTGCAGGCCCGTGTCCTTGCCGTCATCGTCGGTCGGGACAGATAAATAGGCTTGCCTCTCCAGCTGGCTGCCCTTGAAACCGCTTTCCAACAGCACGGCGGCAATTGACGCCTCACGAATTTCAATACCGAGGATTTGGCGACTCATGGCTGCTTATCTATAAGGGGTTCGTGGTCATGATCTTTTAAACTGCGTCCAGGTCTTGGTTGACCGACAACACCCATCAACCTATCCGTATAACTTATTCTACCTGCCACATCAAGGTTTTACAGATCCATCTGCCGCTATCTTCTTCTTTTTCCCGCCGGACCACCGTATTGATCGTGGCGGTTTTTTGATTGCGCTTGGCGATCGAGATGATCCGAAACACGTCGCTGGAGACCGTGATTAAATCGGGGCTGATGCTCACGCCCCCGGCCCCGGGTACATTTTTGTACCATTGGGCATCGGTGATGGTGTTGATGTAGGTCTCATCGGCCTGGGCGATTCGAAAGTCGGCCAGGGCCTGGGCCAGATCCGCGTTCTCCTTGGGCAGCAGTGCGGCCAGCACGGCCTCATCGGCTGTGGAGATGTTGACCTTACCGTCATAGGTGAATCGGCCGTCACCGGCGGCAGATACACCGTACACGCTGAGCAGCGAGGATAGGCCGGCGGCGCCGCCGGCCCCGAAATACAGCTCCGGGGTCACTCCCTGAACCATTGCCACCTCCCCCAGGTGGTCGATGGGGCCGTTTTTGGCACGATAGGGTGGGTCCAGGCCTTCGTAGTAGTCCGATTCGGCACCGCTAAGGCCGGTGGTGGCCTCGTCGTCGCCGTGATCCAGCCAGTCCTTAAGTGAATTGATAATCATGTTGGGGTCGCTGTCAGGCACCTCTTCAAACAAGGCAAAAACCTGGTCAAGCAACCGTTCCCACAGAAAGCGTTGGACAGCGGAAAATTGTTGTCCCTCGGGAAATTTAACCAAGGCGTTGACCTGGATTTTGCCGCGTTCGTCGGTGATGCTCACATCGACACTGCCGTCATCGAATGCCATCGCGGCCACCATTTCGGCCACTTTTTCAGAATTGGCCCAATCCTCCTGAAGGGTATCTGTCCGGTTCTCCTTGCGATCGTTGATCAGCATGACCATGGCCGCATGGATCCCGGATATGGCCATTTCGGAGAGCACCAATTGGTCCCGGGCGTGGATGGCACCGGCAGCCGATCCGCGGATGCGCTGGTTCAACGCCAGGCCGGCGCTGAGTAGAACGGCCACCACACCAATGGCCACCAGGATGGCCACCCCCCGTCTGTTGCCCAATGGCGTGGTGTGGCAGCGGTTATTCGACAACTTCACGATAGACATAAAGGGGTACCCGGGTGGTAAAGGTTTGGGACCTGGCCGGTGTTCCCACCTGCAAGCGGATTTCAACCGCCCGCGGTGTGGCGTAGTCGTTGTCGGCCGATTCCGAATTCCAGCGTTCGATCATTTCGCCTTCGGGGTCCAAATAACCGAACGCCAGGGTCTGGATGCGGTCGCACAAAATGGGATCGTCTTCGCTGGGCTCAAATTCGGGAAACGGGTAGAGGTGATCGGCGCGCCGCAGCACCAGCGAATCATCGCTGCCTTGATGCACGTAGTAAACGATGCGGCACACCCCTTGCTTGGCGTCGCGGTTAAAAGACA
>JASFFF010000052.1:0-12123 GCA_050124445.1 Desulfosarcina sp. | reverse complement strand
TGGCTTGAATTTCCGGCCAACGAACGGAAAGGCAAAAGCAACGCAGGGCTTCAATGGTTGCGGTTGTGAACGGGAGCAACGCACCCGGTTTGAAGACAACCAATCAAACAAAACAGATATGCAGGCAGCGGCGACGATCTGTGTGAAGCCTTCTGCCTCCTCCGGTGCACAAACGTCGGGTGAACCGATTCAACAATCGCGTATCAGGCTGAACGACGAGCAACAGGCGGCCGTGGAATACCAGGATGGCCATGTGATGATTGTTGCCGGACCGGGAACGGGAAAAACACGTACATTAACCCATAAAATTGCTCGTTTAATTGAAAAGGGAGCGCTTTGTGAACGAGTATTGGCCCTGACGTTTACCAACAAGGCCGCCGTCGAAATGAAAAGCAGGCTTCGCGGCTTGCTGGGAAATACGGTATCGACACCCTTTGTGGGAACCTTTCATGGATTGGGCTATCAGATTTTGAGCGGCCTCGCCGGAGATACGCCCTTGTCGGTGGTAGACGATGGGGCGCAACGATCGCTTATCGATGACAGCCTCAAGTTCAGTGGAAAATCCAAAAGGGATAGCGGTATAAGCGTTGATGAATTGCTGGTATGGATCGTGGTCGCCAAACAGCGCGTTTGCGGCGCGGAAGCAACATTCACGGAAGAACGTTTTCAAAAGGAAAGAACCCGTTTTAACGAGTATTATGATTTCTACCAACATCTGCTGCAAATCAACGGACTGGTGGATTTTGAAGACTTGATTGCCAAAAGCATCCATCTTTTGGAAACGCATGCATATATTCGCGAACAATTCATCGGTCGTTTCAGCCACCTGTTCATAGACGAGTATCAAGATATTAACGCCGGACAATATCGACTCATCCAATTGCTGGCTGACGAGCAAGCCAAAATATGCATTATTGGTGACCCTGATCAATCCATATATGGATTTAGAGGGTCCCAGGCCGACTGTTTTGATTGGTTTAAAAAAGACCACCCGGACGTTCGAACCATCTTTTTGAATCGTAATTATCGATCCACGCAAACCATTCTTGAAATTTCTTCTCAAGTCATTAAAAACAATCCACCATGGCAGGAGAACGGTATCCGGCAAAAGGTGTATTCACACCTGAACGGCGACCGAACGGTCTCTGTTGGTCGAATGGCCACCGAAAATGCCGAAGCGGTTGCTATTGGAAAAAGAATCGAAACGATGGTGGGGGGAACCGGATTCTTTTCAATGGATTCAGGTGTGACGGACAGCAGGCAGGATCATGAGCCGTTAAGCTTTGCTGATTTTGCCGTCTTATTCAGAACGCGCAAGCAGGGCAAAATCATCTTGCTGGCATTGGAAAAGGCAGGTATTCCTTGTCAATTGGTTGATCGACAATCCCTTTTGAATCATCCGGGAGTTAAGGAAATGATGGCCATTTTTAAATTGATTCATGGATTGGGTTTGTTCGACGACCTACAGAACGTCGGTCGGTTGCTGAAACCATCGCTTTCCAAAGCAACCGTGGCAAGCGTAAAATCATGGGCTTATGCAAACGATCTTTCCTTGAACCAAGCGCTTGTTCAAGCACGACGGATACCCATCCCTGGAATGAACCGGGCGCAACAACGGCGCTTGTATGCTTTCATTAAGCAAATCGATGGTTTAAACAGACGATTGAGCGGTCAGTTGGTGGACAAAACCATTCGAAGGATCGTGGACAAATGTGGAATCAGACAAATGTATGCTTCCGATCCACTGTTTTCAGCCGGCCTGGGTCGAGTGTTGGAGACGGCAGCGGGCCACCAGACCGATGCCGCTGGTTTTCTGTCAGCGGTCGCGCTGTCGAGCAACACGGATCTCTTCGATCATCGGGTGGAAAAAGTGGTTTTGATTACCATGCACGCAGCCAAAGGGCTTGAATTTCCGGTTGTGTTTGTTGCCGGTTGTGAGGATGGTTACATCCCGTACCGGGGCTCCGGTAAGGGATCAGACCTACAGGAGGAGCGGCGCCTTTTTTATGTGGCCTTAACCCGAGCAAAAAAGCATCTGTTTTTGACCCGTGCAGACCGGCGGCGGGTAAACGGTGAAATGCGGACCCGCCAATGGTCACCTTTTGTAGCCGAAATTGAAAACAGCTACAAGCGCATTCACAATTGGAAGGGAAAAAAAAGGAACCGGCCCGCGCAACAACAGCTTTCTCTTTTTTAGAGGGGAGAATCATGTCATCTTCGCCCATTGCATCCTTTGAGTTGAGCAACGGATTGCACTATCCTTAAAACATATGCCGACAAACGGCACCGCCGGTGAAACATCCATGAAATCCGCAAAAGTCATTGTTCTCGATCGTTCGGCCAGCCTGATGAGAAAAACCGGTAAATACCTGGCAGACATGGAAGCCTTTTTTGCCGACAGCGAAAAAGGTATCACCATTTTGCTGGACACGCTGGTGTATGCCGATGATGCGTTGATACTGAAAATGCTACCCTTGCTCGGTTGTGCCGGTAAAGATCGGGCACTTTGGCCGCTCTTTCACTTGATGACAAAACCGTTTGTGAATGAATCCGTTCGTCGGGCAGCTGCGGTACAATTGAGCGTGGCCGCATCTTTGAGCAACGATCCGTCGGCGCTCAATGCCGCGTTGACGAAAACGTTGAATCATTCCGATCCTGCGATTCGCGGTAGTTGTGCCCTGGCGCTGGGTTGGGAGGGAAACCGCTCTGCGGTGCCCTCTCTGATGCTGCGGCTGCAGGATTCGGATAGGGATGTTCAGGCGGTCGTGGTTACCGCGCTTGCATCTGTGGGCGATGATCGTGTGTTGACGGCTTTAATCGCGCGGATGGAATGCGGAGCCATGGAAGAAAGGCGTAGCATTTTACTGAACCTATGGCGATTTTCGGAACAGGCCCGCCGCGTCGAAGAGACATATCTTAAGTGGCTGGACCGTCTCTCTGAAGACCTGCGTCTGGACGCGTTGTATGCCTTGGGCATGCTTCCCTTTTCCGAGGCCATCTGTAACGCCTATCGGCATTTGTTGAAGGATGCAGACCCACGGGTCCGTCGTCAGGTGATCGACAATCTTTCAGCGACAGGGGAGAAAGACTACGCGCCCTTAGTGGATAGTCTAAATGATTTACTGCGCGATGGGGACCGGAATATGCGGCAGGCGGTCATTCGCCTTTTTGCCAGACGGTGACCATTTTTTTTTCGATCAGGTTTCAATCAGACGATTCTGGATGGCGAAGCGGGAGAGATCGGCGTTGTTACGCAAATTCAGTTTTTTCAATAGACGGAATCGATAGGTATCCACTGTTTTGATACTGATATGGTAGGCCTCGGCAATTTCCCGGTTGGTGTTGCCCAAGGCCAGGCGCCTGAGCACCTGCAACTCACGCGTGGAGAGTAATTCAAGTGGGCTTTGGTTCTTGCTTCCCTTGGCGATGCGAAGGGCCAGCGCCTCGGCAGCTTCGTCGGTCAGGAAGAGGGCGCCGCTGTGGACTTTTCGAATGGCTTTGACCAATTGCTCCGGTGCACTTTGCTTGGTGATGTATCCCATGGCACCGGTTTCGATGGCGCGAACCACGTATTGATCCTCTTCATGCATGGTAAGCACCAGAATGGGCACATGCGGATTCTCCCCTTTTATCTGGGTAATAACTTCCAACCCGTCTAAAACGGGCATGGAAATATCGATGACGGCGACATCCGGTTGTTCCTTGCGAACCAACAACACCGCCTCACGCCCGTTGGAGGCTTCGGCCACCACTTCGATATCACCGCTCTCTTCGACAATTCGGCGCAAGCCTTCACGAACAATACCGTGATCATCTGCCAGAAGCACCCGAATCATGCCTGTCTTCCTTCCGTTAAATTAACCACGAAACAGATCCGGGTTCCTTTTCCGGGAAGAGATTGAATATCGAAGGTACCGCCGACCAGGTTGGCACGTTCACGCATGTTGGCCACACCCAGTCCGTCCGCTTCTCCCAACGCATCCGGAACGAATCCCTTGCCGTTGTCTCTGATGGTGAGTGTTAACTGGTTATCGTCAAAATAAAGGGTCACTTGGCAGCGGGTTGCGGATGCGTGACGCGCCAGGTTGGTCAACGCTTCCTGGGTGATACGGTAAGCGGAAGTAGCGATGTTTCCACGGATTTCAGGACCGTCTCCATGCTCGAAGACACAGGTGATGTCGTAGCGCTTTTCGAAGTCGGCTGTGTACCATTCAATGGCTTCAACCAGCCCCAAATGATCCAGCACACCCGGTCTCAAGCGTATGGCCAGGCCACGAACCTCTTCGATGGTTTTATCGATCAGCTTGCACATTGTCTGCGCCCGCTCCGAAACCTCGGGGTCGGTTTCGCGGGCACGATTGCGTATCCAAACCGCCTCCATACGCAGGGCCGTGAGTACCTGCCCCAGTTCATCGTGCAGTTCGCGCGCCAGGTAGGCACGCTCTTTTTCCTGGCCGTTCATGATGCTGGCAGACAGTCGCTGAAGCTGCTTCTGGGCTTTCTTCAAGGCGGTGATATCGGTGGCGATACCGCAAACGCCGGTTACGTTGCCTTGCCCATCGTAAAGTGGAAACTTGGTGCTCAGGTAGGTATAGGGGTCTCCCTCGATGAAGATAACCTCTTCAACTTGGATAGACTGTTTGTGATGCAGAACATACGCGTCGTTTTCAAGAAATTGATTGGCGATGTCCGGAGCCAGAAAATCCTGGTCCGCTTTTCCGCGAACATCGGCGGAAAGCGTGCCGAACAGCTCTTCGAAGCGCGAATTGACCATGGTGTACCTACCGTTGGCATCCTTGATGTAAACGACGGCCGGGGTATACTGGAGGATACTTGAAATTTCGCGGGTGCGCTTGCGCACCTGGCTTTCCAAATCCTTGGAATAGCTGCTAAGCGCTTCCTTTGCCTTCTGTAGGGCCCGCTCGGCTTTGTTGCGCTCCGTGACATCCATGGAAACGGCCAGCGACCTGACCGTTTGCCGCTGCTCATCGTGATCGGTAATGGCGGAGAGTTGGACTTCGATCAAGTTTCCGTTTTTTTTAATGAATTGATAGGGCACATTTTTTATGAAGCCTTCCCTGAAAAAGGTGGGTATGATTGTCTCCTGAGCGTATTTTCGGGAATCCGGCGAAAGGTAGTCGATGAGTTTTTTGCCGATGACCTCTTCACGCGTGTATCCGAGGGCTTCAGACCAGTAATTGCTGACACTGACCAGGTTTCCGTCCTTATCGATAGAATGAAGCATGGCCGGCGTGTGGTGGTATAGGGAGCGGTATCGCTCTTCACTTTTTCTCAGTGCCTGCTCCACGCGCCGGCGTCTAGATATCTCCAGGCTGGCCTGACGGTACAGGAAAAAGATCGAAGCACCCAGCAGGCTGCACAGAATGACGATAATTGGGCGAATGATTTTCGACAGAGGCTCGGAGACCAGCTTTGATGCGGCCTCAAGGTCGTAGAGGTGGACAATGTTCCAACCAGGATAGTCGTCAACCGCGATCTGGTGAAAGAGATATTCCTTTCCTGATGCATCGGTGACGTGCTTGTCGCCCTTTTTCTTAGTACCGATCCACTGCCAGGGCCCATGACCGAATTGGCGCGTCCGGCGCAGCCGGCGGATATCTTCCGGCCCCAGCGGCCATAAGAGCTGGTAGAGCCACTCCGGGCGGCTGGAGATGAAAATAACCCCCTGGGGGTCCACCACCAACTGGATGCTGGTCGATTCCGGAGTCAGCTCCTTCTCAACAAAAAAGATGGGCGCCTTGATCACGGCGATGCCGATGGGGATGTCGGCCTGTTCCTGGTAGACCGGGTAGCTGTAGTAGGCGCCGCGTTTTCGTGAGGTGGTGCCCAGCGCCAGATAGGTCGCCGGTAGGCCCTGCATGGCATCCTGGAAATAGGGGCGAAAGGAAAAATTCATGCCCACAAAACTGTCTGCATCGTTTCGATTGGAGGAGGCGATGGTATCCCCACGGATATCCATGAGGTAGCAGACATCGACACCGAGGGTGCTTTTGAAAAGATCAAGCAAGTCGTTGGCCGCTTGCACGTTTTGCGGCGTGGTCAGGACCAGTGCGTCAATCAACGGCTGCATGCCTGCCATAACCCGGATCGGCTTGGTATTTTCCGAGAAAAAGGCGGACAGGTTCTTTTTGGTGGTCTGCAGCCGGTCGAGTGCGTTGCGCTCCGCTTCCTGAAACGCATACTCTTTAAGATACGTGTAGTACAGATAGCCGGCAGCACAGGCAGAGACAAAGGCCAGCAGGGAAAGTACCCGTAATATGGATCGTAACTTCATTGAATACCGTTCCAGCAGAAGACCCGTCTGCGGGCAGCAGCAGGCGGTTTGCCAGAAATGGGTCGCTCGCGGCTACATGTCGGACTTAAAATAGGATTCCGCATCCACAATGGTGTCCGGTTGTTGGGTATACTCGGTGGGAACGGTGCCTTCCTTAAAACATTCAAAGCGCGTTTTTTGAGATTCTGGGAGGGGCAGAAGGCCGGTTCGCGCGTCAATTTTGGCAAAGACCACCCCTTCGGGAACTTGAAACATGCGCACCGGTTTGTCTTTTAAAATCGCATCCATGAAGCCTAACCATATCGGGCTGGCGGTTCGCGATCCGGTCTCTCCTTTTCCCAAGGTTCGTCCGTCGTCGAAGCCCACCCAGACGCCTGAAATGAATCGGGGCGTGTAGCCGAGGAACCAGGCATCTTGAAGATCGTTGGTTGTCCCGGTTTTACCTGCCACCGGCCGATTCAATGCCCGAACCCGCTTTCCGGTCCCTTCTTTAACCACGCTTTCCAACAAGCTGGTCATGATGTAGGCGGTGCTTTTGTCAATCACCCGTTCCCGGGACGGATTCATCTCTTCCAAAATGTTGCCGAATCGGTCTTCGATCTTGGTGATGAAGGCCGGCGCCACCAAATAGCCTTGGTTGGCAAAGACAGCGTAGGCATTCACCAGCTCGAGCAAGGAGACACCGGAAGAACCCAGGGCGATTGAAAGGTCGCGGGCCAGTTCGGATGTAATGCCCAGCTTTTTGGCATACTCGATGCTGTACTCGATACCGATCTCCTGCAGAATCTTAATGGTTACCACATTGCGCGATTTGGCCAGGGCTTGGCGAAGCAACGTCGGCCCATAGAATTTTTTGCCGTAGTTTTTGGGCTTCCAAGTGAAATCATTGACTTCATCTTTGAAAACGATCGGCGAATCGATAATTTCCGTGGCCGACGTAAAGCCGTTGTCCAGGGCGGCAGCGTAGATGATGGGTTTGAAGGCCGAGCCCGGCTGGCGGCGGGATTGAATGGCCCGGTTGAACTGGCTTTGCATGAAGTCCCGTCCACCGACCATCACTTTTACCAGTCCGGTTTCCGCCTCGATACAGACCAACGCACTCTGCGCGTCAGGAATCTGATCCAAGGACAGCTGCCACGAATCCGTAGTTTCGTCTCTTTTGCCAACGCGGACCTGTATCACGTCTCCAATGTTCACCACCTGGCTCACCCGCTTGACCTTGACTTGGGAAAAGGTCAGGTTGGGGTTGGGCTTTCTCGCCCAGCGGACATCCTCGATTGAGATGGTCCCCCGCGCGTCGCCTATACGGACGGTCGCGGCGCCCTGTTTGTCATCCACGCCGATAACAACGCCGCGGGTCACGCTGCCTTCGGTGAGCGGGGCTGCCTGCAGCTCGGATTGGATCTGGGCGCTGAAGGCTTCAATTTCTTCCGGCGCCAGGGTGACGGTCGGTCCACGGTATCCCCGACGGCGGTCGAGCTCACGGAGGCCTTTCTCGATTTGCTTTCTGGCCGCTTTTTGCATTTCTATGTTTACCGCCGCATAGATTTTCAATCCTTGGGTGTATAGGGTCTCCTCGCCATATTTTTTCTCTACGTAGCGGCGGATATGTTCCGTGTAAATGGGCACCTGCTCAATGTACCAATTGCGACGCGGCTTAATGTCCATCTTTACATCAATGGCTTCGGTAACCTCTTGATTGCTGATGAAGCCCTCGGCAAGCATCCGGTTTAGCACATAGATTTGCCGTTGCTTGGCGCGATCGGGATAACGGAACGGCGAGTAGCGACTGGGCGCCTGGGGCAGACCGGCCAGAATGGCGCTTTCGGCCAGGTTCAGTTCGCTCACCGATTTGCCGAAATAGTTTCCCGCGGCGGCTTCTACGCCGTAGGCGCCGTGGCCCAGGTATATTTGATTGAGGTAGAGATAAAGAATCTCCTCTTTGGAGAAGGCTTTGTCAATCCGGTAGGCAAGTATGGCTTCCTTTATTTTTCGCTCATAACTGCGCTCGGGGGTTAGCAGAAATGATTTGGTCACCTGCTGGGTGATGGTGCTGCCGCCTTGAACGATGGTTCCCGCCTCCAGATTTTTTATAAAGGCCCGGATGATACTGAGAAAATCGATGCCTTGATGTTTATAGAAACGGGCATCTTCGGCGGCGATAAACGCCTGCTGAAGTTGAACGGGGATCTTTGACAACGGGACGACAACCCGTCGCTCCTTATAGAATTCGGCGATTTTCCGGTTGTCATCTGAATAGACGGTGGTAATGATCGGTGGATGGTAGTCCTTGAGCGAAGTGATTTTGGGCAGATCTTCAACCAGGTAAAAGTAGACGCCCACCATGGCCGTGGCGCCCATGAGAGTCATGATGAAGGCCGCGATCAGCGACCACTTGATGACCCGGCCAAACAGCGCTCTCGGCTGGCGGCGAGCCCTTTTTTTCAGAATCTGAGAGGCGCTTTTTTCTTTGGACATAGTCGATTAGAATCGCCTGCTGGTTAACCGGCATCCAGTAGGGATGGCGGTGGTGATTGGTGAAACAAAAGCCGATCCGAAGTAGTATTGGATAAACCAGAAATGTTATCAAAGTAAAGGAATTTTCGCAAGATTATCCCACAGTTGCAAAAAAAAGAGATTGACTCCTGGTGGTGATGTGGATAGATAATCCGGCTTTGCATCAAATCACACACAGGCTCTGAAAAGTGAATGGCAACGGCAATCACGCCATTCGATCGCCGCGAAACGGAGACAATCAAATGCTTGATCTGAATTTTGACAAAATGGGGGGGCTGGTGCCGGCGATCGCCCAAGACCATCAAACCGGAGAGGTGCTCATGCTGGCCTTTATGAACCGGGCGGCCTGGAAAGCGACCTTAGAAACCGGCCGGGCTACCTACTATAGCCGGACGCGAGACACGTTATGGGTCAAGGGGCTTACCTCCGGGCACATTCAACACGTCAAGGAAATTCGGGTGGACTGTGATAATGATACGGTGTTGTTGAAGGTCGCTCAGGTGGGCGCCGCCTGCCATACTGGCTATGCCAGCTGTTTTTACCAGAAGGTGGACGGGCGCCGCTTGATTACCGAGGGCGTGCCTGTTTTCGACCCCAAGGAGGTATACAAACAATGACAACCCCGCTGAAACTGGGTATTCCCAAAGGAAGCCTACAGAAAGCCACCTTCGCGCTTTTCAAACGTTCCGGTTGGACCATTACGGTCAACGACCGCAGCTACTTTCCACAAATCAATGACGACACCATCGAATGTGCCATCTGCCGGGCTCAGGAAATGTCCCGGTACGTGGAAAGCGGCACCCTGGATGCCGGCCTAACGGGCAAGGACTGGGTCGCCGAAAACGGCTCCGATGTTCATGT
Organism: Desulfosarcina sp.; assembly: GCA_050124445.1. Lineage (GTDB taxonomy): Bacteria > Desulfobacterota > Desulfobacteria > Desulfobacterales > Desulfosarcinaceae > Desulfosarcina. The sequence continues at coordinate 2,450 of JASFFF010000052.1, read as the reverse complement.
GGTGGAAGATCTGGTCTATTCGAAAGTTAGTGCCAGACCGGCCCGCTGGGTTCTTGCCGTACCCTACGACTCGCCGATCAAATCCATCGATGATTTGAACGGTAAAAAAATTGCCACCGAACTGGTGGCCTTCACCAAGCGCTATTTTAAAACGCGTGGCATCGCCGTGGCCGTCGAATTTTCCTGGGGTGCCACCGAGGCCAAAGTGGTGTCCGGATTGGCCGACGCCGTGGTGGAGGTCACGGAAACGGGCAGCACCATCAATGCCCATGGCCTGCGCATCATTCACGAACTTATGGAGACCAACACCCAGCTAATTGCCAATCACCAGGCGTTTAAAGCCCCAGACAAGCGCGAAAAGATCGAACAGATCGCCCTGCTGCTCAAAGGGGCCTTGCTGGGAGAAAAGATGGTGGGTATCAAAATGAACGTTCCTGCCGACAAACTGGAGGGGGTGATGAAGCGACTGCCCAGTCTCAACGCCCCAACGATCGCGTCGTTGTACCAAACCGAGTGGTTTTCCGTCGAAACGGTTGTGGGCACCGGCGTGGTTCGAGATCTGATTCCCGAACTGCTCAGGCAAGGGGCGGAGGGCATAATCGAATACCCGCTCAATAAGGTGATTTAAACGGTCGCCGGCAATCCGGCGATGCCAACACAAGGGAGTGCCATGGCATCAAGACGCACAGAGGAAATGACATCATTTATCGTCATGGATGTGTTGGAACGGGCCTGTGAACTGGAGTGTGAAGGCAAGGACATTATCCACCTCGAGGTAGGCGAACCCGATTTCGACACGCCCGAATGCGTAAAACAGGCCGCCTGCCAAGCCCTGACCGAGGGGTTCACCCATTACACCCACAGTTTGGGAATTCTGGAGCTGCGTCAAGCGATCTGTGCCTACTACCATGAAACCTATGGCGTCCGTGTGGACCCGGATCAGGTGGTGGTCACGTCGGGCAGCTCTCCGGCCATCTTCATGACCTTTGCAGCCCTGTTGGAACCCGGCGACGAGGTGATTCTTTCCGATCCGCACTATGCTTGCTATCCCAATTTTATCAATTTCGTCGGAGGCGTACCGGTAACGGTGCCGGTGTACGAGGAGGAAGGGTTTCAATACCGCCCGGAGGCCATCCGGGAAAAACTGTCCCCGCGCACACGGGCCATCTTTATCAATTCTCCCTCCAATCCCACCGGTAATTTGCTCTCCAGGAGACGCATGGAGGCCATCGCCGGAATGCCGCCCTGGATTGTTTCCGACGAAATCTACCACGGTCTGGTCTATAAGGGGCAGGAGCACTCCATACTCGAATTCACCGACCACGCCTTCGTTCTGAATGGATTTTCCAAGCTGTTTGCCATGACCGGCTTGCGCCTGGGCTATTTGATTGCCCCCAAAGCATATATTCGACCGATTCAGAAAGTGCACCAGAATTTTTTCATTTCCGCCAATGCCATGATCCAGCGCGCTGGAATTGCCGCGCTGAAAGAGGCCGGTGATGACGTGGCGCGCATGAAGCGGATTTACGATGAACGGCGGGTGTTCATGATCCGGCGGCTGAGAGAAATGGGTCTGGGCATTACCGTGGAACCCACCGGTGCCTTCTATGTATTCGCCAATGCCCGACACATCGCCGAGGACTCCTATGCCTTGGCATTCGATATCTTGGAGAACGCCTGCGTGGGCGTAACGCCGGGAATCGATTTCGGCAGAAACGGCGAGGGGTACCTGCGTTTTTCCTACGCCAACTCCATGGAAAACATCGCCGAGGGCATGCACCGCCTGGAAGCGTATTTCAAGGCGCGCAAATGACCCGAGATCAGCCCGATGATAATTAAATCAGCTGAGTTTATCACCAGTGCGGTAAAACCGTCCCAGTATCCCGACACCCTGAATCCGGAGGTGGCTTTCGCCGGCCGATCGAACGTAGGAAAATCATCCCTGATCAACACGCTGGTAAATCGCAAGCGGTTGGTTAAAACCAGCGCCACCCCGGGCCGTACCCAGCTGATCAATTTTTTCTCGATCAACAACCGCCTTTGTTTGGTAGATCTGCCCGGTTACGGGTATGCGAAAGTTCCCCTTTCCGTCAAGCGCACATGGGGCCCCATGATCGAAACCTACCTCAAGGAGCGAGAATCGCTTAAAGCGGTGGTATTAATTATGGACGCCCGCCGGATGCCGGGCATGGAGGAATGCAACTTCATCGACTGGTTGACATACTATGGCCGGGTTCCCATTCTGGTGCTGACCAAAACAGACAAGCTATCCAAAACCAAGCTCAAACAACAGGCACAGGCCATAGGAAAAACCCTAGATGCGGACCCATCCGCCTTAATCCTTTTTTCGGCAAAAACCCGGACCGGCAGGCGAACGGTCTGGTCTGCCATTGAAAAAGCCGCCCTTGATGAACGGCAATAACACGGCACAGGCATTTAAATCCGGACTG
>JASFFF010000051.1:0-12324 GCA_050124445.1 Desulfosarcina sp. | reverse complement strand
GGGGAATCAAATGGATGGACCTTAAATCCTGTTGCGTTCTTCTGCTGAACCCTAACAGCTGCTGGACAATATCCTTCGCTCGCAGACTGGCATCACGAATTTCTTGGATATTATGGGAGACCGGATCATCTTGTTTTACCTCGGCCAGAGACAATTCCGCATTGCCCAAGATAATGCTGAGAATGTTGTTGAAATCATGGGCCACACCGCCGGCCAGGGTGCCGATGGCTTCCATCTTCTGGGATTGCTGGAGCTGGGACATGAGCGTCTGTCGCTCTTTCTCTGCTGCCCTAATCGGTGTGACGTCGATCAAGGCGGCCAGAACTTTGGAAAGTCCGTTCTTTTCGCGGTTGATGACCACCTTGCGAATGATCAGGTGCAGGGTATTGCCATCGTAATCCCGATTTCTGGCCTCCCCTTCATATCGATCCTCACCGTTGATGAAGGCCACGAGCTGATCGATAAAATGGTGGTGATCATTATCCTTGAAAAGTTTATATAAAGGCCCGATCATATCCTGATCGCTGGGAGCACTATATATATCGACTGTGGCCTGATTGACCCTGACCAGCTTGACCAAACTTGCCAAACGCACCACTTCATCGGGGTGCGCAATCAGGTAGGCACGCAAATCGGTCACTCCGGATTCGTTTAAGGCCCGAATCGACGCTTCTACGGCTGAAAAGTCCTGAATGGATATGCCGGTGGGCGATTCCTCGAAAAGCGTTCGGTGAAAGGCTTCGCTCTCTGAAACGATTCTTTCCTGCTCTACCCGTTCTGTGATATCCGTGGAATAGATCGCTATGGCCACGGTTTGGTTGCCTACCGTAACGGGGCTCATCCGTATATCATAATAGACCGTCAAACCGGATGGCAAGGTACTTTCAATGCGGCAGGACGCCGGTTCTGTCTGATGGATTACCCTGTGCAGAGCGGATTGCACCCGGCGGCCGAATTGAGCGGGAATCAGTCGCACCAAATGCTGGCCCACCAATGCAGTCTTTTCCTGACCCACAAAGCTGCGATTGGCGAAATGGATGTAGCCGTCCAAATCCGAAAGCATCACCTGGTCTGGTGCGTTCTCGATCACCGAACGCCATTTTTCCTCGGCTTCACCCAATGCCGCCTTAAAGAATCTGCTGCGGGTGACATCCTGCGCGACAACGGCTTTTAGCCGACCGCCGGCGTCAAGCTGCTGCATATCAAACAATCGGGCATGAATCCAACGAACCGCTCCACCGGGTTGAAATATTCTGAAAGCAGGGAACGTGGCATCTTCAGTTGTACCAGTCCGAACCTGCTCGATGAAGGTATCGACCGCTTCACGATCCTCCGGCAGGATGGGTTCCATCCATGAGAGCGGGTCCGCATGCAGGCTTTCACACGTGCGGCCCCAGATGGTCTGGTAGGCAGGACTGACATAATCCAGGTGTCTCAGGTCGGGCGATACCACCCAGATCACTTCGCGGATATTCTCGAGGACCTGTCTGAAACGGTAGTCACTTTTCTCCAGGCGGCTCACGTCTCCACGGGACCGCTCGGCGCCGGCGACCGTCAGGACGATCAAAGCGCAAAGGACAATCATTGCGCTATCGACCGCCATCCACAAGGCCTGCTGATCCAAAGGTTGCATCTCCTTGGGAACGGCCCGCTCCAACATGCCGACAGTCCGGCCGCCGCATTGCATCTCCTGAGAAACAGTCACTGCCGGTGCGGCATCGGCTAGGGCCGCACCAGCCATTATACCTGACCAGCAGATGCCAAGCAGCAGGCCGACCAGCCGGATTCGGAAACCAGGCGTCGTCGGTATCACTGAAAATGGAATCGTCATCTGGAGCCTCGCGACAGATATGCAACCATGATGATTTTTCATTCGCTCCGAACAGCTATTGGCGGTCGAAGGAGGCACTCAGCAGCACAAGTTGGCAGCATCAAGACAGTGGGGTATGCCAATAATCAATATCGGCTGCATGTTATATAAATCAATGGTTTTTTTTCAGAAACCGTTAAATCGGTGCCAATCTTTGTTTCAATTCACGCCGGGTTCCGCTATAAAATGTTCATTATAAACTTTTTTCTTCGGGGTGTCGAGAATCGTGAGAAAGCACAGCTGTGCAGACAGTGATGTCCTGGTGATAGGCGGTGGTGTCATTGGTTTGGCCTGCGCCTACTATCTATCTCGATCCGGGCAATCGGTCCGCATCATCGAACAGGCCGAGATGGGCGCCGGGGCCTCGCATGGAAACTGCGGCCTTATTTTTATCAGCGACTTGCCGCCGTTGTGCGTCCCTGGCGCCATCCGGAAAGAGGTGCTGCGCACCCTGCGCGGGGCCTCCTCGCTGTCCATCAAGCCACGACTGGACCTTCAACTGGCCCTGTGGCTGCTCAGGTTTGTCGCCAACTGCAACCGGCGTCATCTGGATCACGCCATTCGGGCACGCGAGGCGCTCTTGCGCATTTCCGGAGAATTATTAAGTGACTTGTTCAATGAGGAGGCCTTGTCCTGTGACCACGATCAGCGCGGCGTGCTCATCGCCTTTACCGATCCGGCCAGCATGAATGGATATGCCAAAACCAACCAGTTGCTGGCGCCTTTCGGGCTGGCCGCCACCTTCTACGATGGCTTGTCGGTGCACCAACTTGAACCGGCCCTGAGCGAACAGGTGTGCGGTGGTTGGCACCACGAGGTGGATAGCCACCTGAGGCCGGAAGCGCTCATGTCTGCCTGGACGCAGATCGTTCGCGAAAAAGGCGTTTGTATCGAGGAGGGGTGTCGCCTGGAAGGGTTTCATACTGCCCGCGGCCGGGTCCATGCGGTGGGCACATCCAGCGGTCGCTTCACGGCCAAACATTACATTCTGGCCACCGGGGCATGGACACCGGCCATCACCCGCCAGATCAAGTTGCGCATCCCGGTGCAGCCGGGCAAGGGTTACAGCATCACCACGGATAGACCGGCTGCCTGCCCGCAAATGCCTTGCTACCTGTACGAACGCAGTGTAGTGGCCACCCCTTGGCAGAGCGGTTATCGCCTGGGCAGTACCATGGAGTTCTCCGGGTTCGACACCCGCTTGGACCAACGGCGCTTGGACTACCTGGAGCGATCGGCGGCAATCTACCTGCAAACGCCGCTGGGCAGACGGCTGACCGAACGGTGGACGGGTTTGCGGCCCATGTGCGTGGACGATCTGCCCATCATCGATCGCATACCGGGGTTAGCCAATTTGGTGATCGCCACCGGCCACGGCATGCTGGGACTGTCAACCGCCACGGGTACCGGTCGCCTGGTCGCAGACATGATTCTGGGTCAACAGCCCCCTTTCGATCCGGCCCCCTATTCAATCCGCCGTTTTGGTTGATGAGACGTGTTTCCGCCTGATTATGAAAACGGTGCAGGCCGTTGATGCGCTGCGACCCCGAGCTCATACGACGGATGCCAAAAAATCGATCACTGCATCGATCGTATCGGACAGGCTTTGCTTGAAGGTCTTTTTTTTTTGACCACCTGGTAAAGGATTTTCGATAGCGAGGAAACTATGGGTCTTGACCCGATCATTTTGAAGCAGGTTGAGGAAATCGTGCGCAATGCCCACGCCCAGGGCCGGGATGTGCTCTTCGAGTACGAGGTCTACAGCGTACTGAAACAGTTGGGAATAAGCGTTCCAGAACACTTTATTGTGCGCAAGACCGGCGATATCAGCGGGCGGCTGCTGGCTAAACTGGGCAGCAGCAAGGTGGTCATGAAGGTGGTTTCTTCACAAATCACCCACAAGCAAAGCCTTGGCGGCGTGCGCATCGTGGTCAAGGATACCGAATTCGTGCGCTACACCTTCGATCAAATGATGGCCGCATTTGCCGACCAAGGCATCCCCGTGGAAGGGGTCCTGTTTGCTGAATTCGTGGAGTACTCCCAGGACCTGGGCAACGAGGTGCTCCTGGGTTTCAGGGAAAGCGAGGCCTTCGGGCCGGTGATTTCTTTTTCCAAAGGCGGTGCCGATGCCGAGTATTTTGCACACCACTTCTCTCCCCCCAATCTGATCCTGGCGCCCATCGACCGCCAATGGGCCCAGGCGCTGCTGGAATCGACCAGCATCCACATCAAGTATCAGGAGCAAGGCAACGCCGACCACATCACCCACATCGTCAATACCGGCGTCAAACTCAGCGACCTGGCCGTGGTCTTCTCCAACTACTTTCAAGCCAGCACCGATTTCGTGGTGACCGAGTTCGAGATCAACCCCTGTGTGTTCACACCCGATGGAAGTTTTATCGCCCTGGATGGCTTCGCCCGATTCCACCGGCGCACCAAATCGGTTCCCGATCTCTCCGTGGTGCCCAAAGCGGCAGTGAAACCGTTTTTCGAACCATCGGGCATCGCAGTTGTTGGCGTCTCCACCTCGGACAATGGTAAGATGGGCAACATTATCGCCGCCAATTTGCTCCGTCTGGGACGATCGGACGTGTACTGCGTGAATCCCAAAGGCGGCAGTTTGTCGCTGGCGAAGCGCCGCCTGCCGGTTCATCCGTCAATGCAGGCCATCGACGGTCCGGTTGACCTGGTGATCATCACCGTGCCGGCGGAGGCGACCCTTCCGGTGGTGGAGGATTGCGCCGCCAAGGGGGTCAAGGCGGTGATCATGATCCCGGGAGGCTTCAGCGAAATACAGCGTAACCGGAGCCTGGAGTCACGCATCCTGGACCTGTCCCAACAGGCCGGTTTCAGGGTCATTGGCCCCAATTGCCTGGGTATCGTCTACGCCGGCCATGGTGGCGATCCGGGGATCAACACCTTCTTTATCCCCGAAGAGAAATTCAGCTTGAACCTGGAAAAGGAGAACAAGGTGGCCATTCTTTCCCAAAGCGGCGCCCTGGGCATCATCGAAATCGACAACTTGAAAAACGCCATCTCTCCCAAGGTGATCGTCAGCTACGGCAACCAGTTGGACATCGATCCGTGCGATCTGATCGCTTACTTTCAGGATGACCCCATGGTCAACGTCATTGGCTGCTACATCGAAGGCTTCAAAGCCTGGGCTGGCCGCAAGTTCTTCAACACCGTGGCCGAAAGCAACAAGCCGGTGATCGTTTACAAGGCGGGCCGCACCCCGGCCGGACGCAAGGCCACCGAATCGCATACCGCCTCTATCGCCGGCGAGTACGCCGTGGCCAGGGCAGCCATGAAACAGGCCGGCGCCATCGTGGCCGACACCATGATCGACCATGGGGATTTCATTAAAACCTTTGCCCTGTTGCATGACTTTTCGGTCAACGGAAACCGGGTGGCCATCATCGCCAATGCGGGCTATGAGAAAACCTACGCCGCCGACAACCTTGGTGATCTACAATTGGCTGAATTCGATGCCAAGACCATGGCCGCGCTCAAGGCGGTCATGCCACCCATGGTGGAACCAGACCCACTGCTGGATCTGACCCCCATGGCCGACGATGAGATATTCGAACGTTCTGTGGAAACGGTACTCCAATCGTCTGCCGTGGACGCGCTGGTGATCTCCATCGTTCCTCAAAGCGCACTGATTCATACCACCGATGAAGAGATTCGCACCAATCCGGACAACATCGCCACCCGCATCATCCGCCTGGTGCAGCGCTATAAGAAGCCCACCCTGGTATCGGTCAACGTGGTTTCCCGAGCCGATGCGGTCTACAACGAACTGGGCCGCACCCTGGATTCCGGGGGTGTGCCCACCTATCTGACCGCCAACCGGGCCATGCTGTGCCTCAATGCCTTTGTACGCTATCGGCTCATGCGTCAGACCTGTAGCATGGGCGAATGGTTGCGTTAGCCCCATCGTTGCATAAAAAAATGTGGAAAAGAAAGTTACTATTCGAAATGATAACTAAAAACCATGTTTTTTCCTAAAGCTCTGGATTTGACCAAATGGGCAGTCCAGGGGGTAACGATATCTCATTTTTTTATGCAACCCTGGGACTGGCCCGGAAATGCCAAGCCCCTTCGAATCGATGATGCCGGTGTCCCGGAAAAATCTAAAAATTGCCTTGCTGGTCCTAACTGCCGCAGTGGTATTGCTGGTTGTCTTCGGCCTACTGGGCCGGCTCCTGACCCCTGCAAGCCTTCGAGAACGCCTGGAAGCCAGTCGCAGCTGCCGGCTGTGTGATCTGAGCGAAGCGGATTTGCGGGGTACCGACCTGGCCGGCGCCGACCTGGTGGGGGCACTGTTGAAGGCGGCCGATCTTGCCGGTGCCGACCTGACCGGAGCCGATCTGACCAACGCCGATGTCCGCTATGCCCGCTTCACGGACACGGTGTTGGCCGGGGCCACCTGGGTCAACGGTCAGAAATGCGGGCCCGCTTCCCTGGGAAGGTGTCTGACGGCAGAGACGGCGGCCCTGATCGCCTCGGGGCACTGCCCGGGCTGCAACCTGAACGGCGGCACCCTGGCCGGATTGGATCTGAGCGGTGCTCTTATAAGGGGCGCCGATCTGGCCCGGGCGGACCTTTCCAAAACCGACCTGAACGGGGCCAATCTGATGCGGGCCAATCTCACCCGGGCCGTGGCCCCAGGCAGCGACTGTCGCAACAGTCTATTGCAGGAAGCCGATCTCACCGAAGCGGACCTGAGGGGCGTCAATTTCTCCGAGGCCTACCTGAGAAAAGCATTGCTGATAAAAAGCCATTTAAACGATGCAATTTTGCACCAGGCCGATCTGCGCCAAGCCGTACTTCTTGAAGCAGACCTGACCGCCGCCCGCCTGCCCGCTGCCGACCTGGCCGGCGCCAACCTGAAAATGGCCACGCTGACTGGTGCCAATTTCTCCAAGGCCAATCTGGACGGCGCCAATTTGGTGGGCGCCACTATCGACAATTCTCGCTTCGACGACGCCTATCTGACCGGCGCCATCTGGGTCAACGGCCAGCGCTGCCAACCTGGATCCATCGGCCGCTGCGTGCAGTAAAGACCCTGCTGATTCTTTAAGACGCGACTGTTTGCAGTCCCCTTTCAACAAAATGCAGCCTATACCGGTAGTCGGCTATCGGCTGCGTTCAATATAATTTAATAGTTGCTTCAACCAAACCAACTGTGATTGCATAGTATCCAAGTAACCAAAAAATACTTGGGCGTCGATTGCCCTTTTCGATGGATATGCGAATGGATTCCTACTGCACTTTTTCCTATCAATTATCCCTTGGTAAGTGCAACGCTGTATTCTGGCGTAACACTCAGACACATAGGCACATTATCGGGCCTGAGATTTTTTCTAAGGAATTCAAACCCCGTTGCCGAAACAGATTTTTCGGTATTTCGCCATCCATTCGTCTGAATTTGCCGTAAGTTTTTTTCCGGTGCTTCTATGCAATTATCATATGATATTTACAATCCCAACAAGCATGCGATAAACTATTCAAATACATAGGTTCTTTCTATATTGAGCTCTTCGGGGCTTTTCCAGGGAAAGAGCCTCTTGTATTCCCCTCTGAATCAGTAGAATATTTGAGCATCAACCAATAGTAGTGAATTAATACCTGAGTAATGATTACCGGAAGGATATAATGACCAATTTTTCGTCTATGGTCTGAGGCAAAAAGTTAGTTATTGGGAAGTCAAAAGTCGTGTGATAGCGACAAACCAACTTATCGTTTTCAATCTCCATATTCAAGAATCCGTCAACGGGTAGGGTTCATTAAACAATTACATTAAAACGGGAGGCCATCCATGAGTAAGGTCAGCATAATTGGTGCCTACAACACGAAGTTCGGGGCATTTGTGGAAAAGAACCGCGACACCGGAGAGGTTAAGGACGCCAAATCATTCTACGATCTGATCATCGAAGCCGGTAAAGGCGCGATCGAGGATGCGGGTCTGCACCCGTCCGAAATCGATGGCATCTGGATCGGTTCCTGCTCGCCCTCCATGTTTATCAATCAGGAGCACGTCGGCCCCCTCGGGCTGGAGGTTGCCCCGGATCTTCTAAGGTTTGTTCCCACCACCCGCACCGAGGGTGCCTGTGCGTCCTCTTCAGTGGCCTTGTACAATGCCGTCTTCGCTGTCGAATCCGGACGCTTCCGCCGTGTACTGGTCATCGGGGTTGAAAAGATGAGCCTGCTGTCGACACCGGAAGTCACCCATGCCCTGGCCTGCTCTTCCTATTGGCCTGAGGAGGGAGCCACGGGTATGACTTTCCCCGGGCTCTTTGCTGAATACGCCAAGGGATACATGTCCCATTACGGCTTCCGCCGGGAAGAGTTACAGCGCATGTTTGCCGCGGTCTCGGCCCTCTCCTACCGCAATGGAATCGAAAACCCGCTGGCCCATTTCAGCAAAGGCGGACCGGCGGATCGACTTAACCTGTTCACGCCGGAAGCGATACTCAGCCTGCCGGAAACCGGTAAAGGCAGCAATCCGGTCATCGCCGATCCCCTGCGCCTGCATGACTGTTCGTTGATCTCGGACGGTGCAGCGGCCGTGGTTCTGGCGCCGACATCGGAAGCCCGATCCATCAGCCAGCGCGCGGTCGAAATTGCCGGTGTCGGCATGACTACCGAACGGCTTCCGGAAAGCGTTCGTCCCAACATGCACGAGTTGATCGCCGGAAAAAAAGCGGTCGAACAATCATTCGCCGAAGCAGGCATTAGCATCGCCGATGTCGATCTGGCCGAGGTTCATGACTGTTTTTCCATTAACCAGATCCTGACCACGGAAGCGCTGGGCCTGTCGGCAGACGGCAGGGCTGGATGGGACTACATCGAGGGGCGCTTTGGCCCCGATGACACCTGCCCGGTCAACCTGTCTGGCGGACTCAAGTCCAAGGGGCACCCCGTGGGGGCAACGGGTTGTTCCATGCATGCGCTGGCCTATAAACAATTGGTCGGAGAGCCGATCGGGCTGGCACCGGCTAACAAGACCCCAGCAACTGCCGTTGTCTTCAACGTCGGTGGATCGGCCGCAACCAACTGTGTCACCACACTGAGACGTATTTAAAACAACCGCAGCACCTTCGTTTGTGACCGAGACTTGCGGAGAATTCCGATGATAAGGGATGCGCCGACTTCCAATCCAATTGAACGATTCGGTTTTTTTAAAAACCTCGTGGATAATATGGAGATCGGTGTCATCATCAGTGACACCAACGGAAAAATCATTTACATCAATCGAACCTATGCGCGTTTTTTAGACATCGATATTCAACGCTCTCTCGGCAAACATGTTACCCAAGTGATCACCAACAGCCGTCTGCATATTGTGGCCAGAACGGGAATCGCCGAAGTCAACTATCCGCATAGATACAAAAACACCGGGTTCTTGGTTCACCGCATCCCTTTAAGGGAAAAGGGCCAAGTGATCGCCGTGGTGGGTCTGGTACTATTTGATTCTGCCACCACGGTCACCAAGCTGGCCGAAAAACTGGATCATCTGGAATCTAAAATCGTCGACGTCCAAAAAGAGCTGGCCCACCTGCATGCACCAAAGTTCTCTTTTGAAAGCATCATTGGCAAAAGCATATCAATCCGCGAAGCGATGCAAGAGGCCATTAATGCCGCGGGTACGGATATGCCGGTATTGATTACCGGAGAATCGGGAACCGGTAAAGAACTGTTTGCCCATGCTATCCACAATGCCAGTGATCGAAGGCATTTTCCATTCATCCAGGTCAATTGTGCGGCCCTGCCCAAAGACCTGTTGGAAGCAGAGCTTTTCGGGTACGAAAAAGGGTCCTTCACCGGGGCCAATCCCAAAGGCAAACCGGGAAAATTTGAACTGGCCCACCTGGGCACCATCTTCTTGGATGAGATCGGCGACATGCCGATGGAAATGCAGCCCAAGCTGCTCAGAGTCCTGGAACTCAAAGAATTTGAACGGGTGGGTGGTGTCAGGCTAATCGCATCTGATTTTAGAATTATCGCTGCCACCAATCAAGATTTGGAGGGATTGATGAAGACCGGCCAGTTCCGCCGCGATCTCTATTTTAGGTTGAATGGCATTCCCATCGAGATTTCACCACTGAGGAATCGGAAAGAGGATGTCAACCCGTTGGCATATCACTTTATTGAAAAGACGGTAAAGGGGCCCTCCGGAAAAGGCATACGCATCCATTCAGAGGCAAAAAAGGCTTTGAAAGGCTACGACTGGCCGGGAAACGCGAGAGAACTCTTACATGCCATACAGCGGGCGCTGTTCAAATCAACCTCCGGGACGATCAAACCAGAGAATCTGCCTGACTATCTTTACCAGTCAGCAGTTTTCCCCCGCAGATACGATACGACATCGCTCAGCGATTACAAGAGATCGGCAGAACGCTATCTAATTGAACAGACCCTCCGGCAAGTTGCAGGCAATAAAACTAAAGCTGCGGCCATGTTGGGGATACACCGCACGCTACTATACCGAAAAATGAAAATTCTTGAGATTGAGCTGTAGCGGATAAACACTATCAATCAACTGAGTTCACCTGGCAACCTTTCAAAACGCGATTCACTTGAATAGACAACAACTGCATATGGTAATCCTTAGCCCATTTTGATATATCCTTATCGCATGATTAATCTCGACCTCCTTTTGAGGATGGATGGCATTCGAATCGTTCGAGTTCAGGGTTATCGACGGGGTTACCGGTGTCACCTATAAACTCAGGAATAATGAGGAGCACCAATCCCAAAAGAATCAATGGAGTTACACTTAAAAATGCTAAAAACAATTCATTCATTTGACAGCTCCGCAGCCAATAATGAGTTTAGAAAAAGACTCTTACTATTAGAATGTTAGGGAATTATTAGAAAAAGACAACTAAAGGTGGGATTAAAAAAGGCCTAGTTTTTTAGTGACAACTCCAACTTATGTGCTGTTTTTATAATGGTAAAATTGCTATGATATCATCAAATCATTCGCTAAACTATCATAAATGATGATATATTGAATCAGTGCAAACTTGAAATATTCTCAATGAATCATCAGTTCTCTTTTTATTTATCTTAAATGCTTGCAATGATGATCTTACAGATAGATCATAATTAATAGGAATCAATCAATGGAAACTTCCAAATTTAAAGTCTCCCCAGGAAATAAAGTAAAGCTATCAGATTACCAAACAGATTACAGTGGAGATATAAAATCAAAAAAGCATGCAGGTAAGCTTCTGAAGGCGAATATAAAAAAAATGGCTGAACTTCAGGATAGGTTATATGCACATGATAGATATGGATTATTAATAATTTTTCAAGCAATGGATGCAGCAGGCAAGGACAGCACGATCAAACACGTTATGAGTGGGGTAAATCCACAAGGGACTCAGGTTTTTAGTTTTAAGCAGCCATCTGCTGAGGAATTAGATCATGGTTATTTATGGCGGGTTGCCAAAGCTGTTCCCGAAAGAGGGCGTATTGGAATTTTTAATAGGTCACATTACGAAGATGTCCTAGTTGTTAGAGTTCACGATTTGATAAAGATTCAAAAAATACCGGAAAAATTTATTGATAATGATATCTGGAAAAAAAGATTTAGCCAAATTAAAAATTTTGAAAAATATCTCTACGAAAATGGAATAATTACGATTAAATTTTTTTTACATATCTCTAAGGATGAACAAAAAAAGCGGTTTTTAAGGAGGTTGGATACCCCCTCAAAAAATTGGAAATTTTCTGCAGCCGACTTAAAAGAAAGAGAGTCTTGGGATGATTATCAAAAATGTTATGAAGAGGCGATTTCAGCAACAAGCACAGACTATGCACCTTGGTTCATCACTCCAGCGGATAAAAAATGGTTTACACGATTGGTTGTATCAAGTGCCCTTATCAACACATTGCAGGACCTAAATCTTAGGTATCCTGAGTTGGATGAAAATCAGAAAATAAATCTTAATGCTTATAGGAAGCAGTTGATGAAAGATTAGCTGTTGATTAATGCTTTGTAGATAAATGTTTAGGTAGTCTGGCTTGTCAAAGCGGTTTTTAAACAATCTCTCAATATATCGTTAGCAGCGTAATATCCAACTGATCCCCAGTTACCGAAAACCGATGATATCTCCAACGACCATGCAAATATCGGCTCCGGTAATTTTCAACGATGTTCTATTATAATCACAACGGGCCAAACCTTGCCAAAATAGGCAATGAAGGGGTATCGTGGGGTTACCAAAGCATATCTGTAAAATATTATAAAATTCGAATTACTAAGATCGTCTCAATTTTTCTGTATCCGGTATCGGTAGGAGAATAATGGGAAAAAATAGTTCTGAATACGAAGACGGTCAGCAAGAAACCGGTAAGACCATCCATTCCTTTATGGACATGGTGGCGGGCGAAGCTGAACAATATGCGGCAGACCACACCTCACCCATGTCTCCGCTTCT
>JASFFF010000050.1:0-12372 GCA_050124445.1 Desulfosarcina sp. | reverse complement strand
CAAGTGGCTGGAGAAATCCCGCCAGGTGGGCACCTCCGGTCAGACGGTCAAACCCAAGGTCTACCTGGCCTGCGGCATCAGCGGCAGTTTTCAGCACATGGGCGGTATCAAGGGCGCACCGTTTATTGTGGCCATCAACAAAAACGTCAAGGCGCCGATTTTTCAGGTGGCCGATGTGGGCATCGAAGCCGACATCCTCGATTTCCTGCCCGAATTGACCGAGGCGATAAACGACCTGTAATTATCTTACGATTCTTGAACGGACGGCGGGACCCTTGTTCCTTTAACCGGGTGCCCGCCGTTTTCATTTGCCGCGATCCATCTTCTTCGCCTCACCAGCATCATCAGACACTTTTTATTTCCCCAGGACGTTGCCGATAGTGGTTGGCAGCCTGTTGCATCTTGTTCGATGGTGCTGGCCGCCGCCGTTTTTGAACGACCATGGCCCCTTCGTGTGGGCAGGCGCCGGCCGCAGACCAATGCCTCTACAGGACTGTAGCTCTTGACATGTTCAGACCCTTGGCATACATCAACCTTTCCGCCATTGGTGGAATAGTTCATTTTACTTTGATCCCAAACCCATCGCCAACCGGACCCAAGCATGAGTCTGAAGCGCATTCGCCTGGTCACACGACTTCGATGGTTCGGCCGACTGGTGTCGGTCGCATTGACACTTGCCAGTGCGGCGCTGGTGCCGCTCTGTCATGCCGAGATGGGCGAAAAACGGGTGGTGCACCTCTATTTCGCCGATGCGAACAAGCCTTTTCTGGTCGGAGAGCCACGGGTAATGGTCGACACCGGTGACCCACTAACGTTTGGCAGACAGCTGGTGCGGGAATTGATCACCGGGCCGACCAATGACAATCTGGCCACCATTCCCAAAGGAACGCAACTGAGGGCCTTATTTCTGCTTGATGATAAAACGGCAGTCGTTGATTTTTCGCATCATTTTCTGGAAAATCATCCGGGGAGTTGCCGACTGGAGCAATTGACCCTATTTTCAGTGGTCAATTCCCTGGCGCTCAACATAGCCGAAATCGAGCGGGTCAAATTGCTTGTCAATGGCGTCGAAAGCCAGACCCTGGCGGGTCATGTACCACTTGAATTTCCCTTAACTGCAGACTTGTTGCTGACGCGATGAAGAAAACAGATAAAATCAACGCTATCAGGAATATCGGTATCATTGCCCACATTGATGCCGGTAAGACGACCGTTACCGAGCGGATTCTCTATTATACGGGGCGTTCACATAAAATCGGCGAGGTCCATGACGGCGAGGCGGTCATGGACTGGATGACCGACGAGCAGGAGCGGGGAATCACCATTACCTCGGCAGTCACCACCTGCCAATGGGATGGTCGAGACATTCAGATCATCGATACGCCCGGCCACGTGGACTTTACCATAGAAGTGGAGCGCTCCTTACGTGTGCTGGACGGGGCGGTGGGGGTATTTTGCGCCGTGGGTGGTGTGGAACCGCAGTCAGAGACCGTTTGGCGGCAGGCAGACCGCTACCATGTGCCGAAAATTGCCTTCATCAACAAATTGGACCGCATCGGTGCCGATTTTTCGGGTACCGTCCAGATGATGCGTGAGCGCCTCAAGGCCAATCCGCTGATGCTCCAGATTCCGGTGGGCTCCGAAGACGGTTTTTCCGGCGTCGTCGACCTAATCCGAATGCAGCAGATTCGATGGGATGACGATTCACTGGGCGCCAAATACAGCACCGGGGACATCGATGCGGACCTGGTAGAGGACGCAGAAATTTATCGGGACCAGCTGCTGGAGACCCTGGCAGAGTTCGACGATGGTATCATGGAAGCCTATCTCGCCGAGGCTCCCATCGATGCGGAAACGGTCGAGGCAGCTATCCGTAAGGCCACAATTGATTTGGAGCTGGTGCCCGTGCTTTGTGGCAGTGCATTGAAAAACAAGGGCATCCAGCCGCTTCTGGAGGCCATTGTCCAATTCCTGCCCAGTCCGGCGGATGTCGCGGCCACCACAGGGGTGCACCCGGAAACTGGGGAAACCGTTTTTTGCAGCCCCAAAGAGAACGCACCCCTGGCAGCCTTGATTTTCAAGGTGTCCATGATAGAGGGCCGCAAGCTGTCTTATGTGCGGGTTTACAGCGGCAAACTCACGGCCGGAGGCGATGTCTACAATCCCAGCCGCAACAATAAAGAGAAGTTGTCGCGCATTCTTAAGATGCATGCCAACAAGCGTGAGCGCGTGGACACGGTTGGGCCGGGAGCCATCGTGGGCATTGTCGGACTCAAAGCTTCGTCTACCGGTGAGACCCTTTGCCAACCGGATCATCCGCTTCTGTTGGAAAAGATCGAAATTTACGAACCGGTGATTTCCGTGGCTGTGGAACCAAAGACCCATAGCGACCAAGAGAAATTGCAGCAGGTGCTCGAGAAGTTTATGGCCGAGGATCCCACCTTGCGGGTCAGGGAGGATGAAGACACGGGCCAGATGATTTTGTCTGGAATGGGCGAGCTGCATCTCGAAGTGATTACTAGCCGCATGCAGCGTGAATTCAATACCCAGGTCAACGTGGGCAAACCACAGGTCGTATACCGCGAAACCGTCGCCACCGTGGCTGCCGGCAAAGCGTTATTTGATAAGGAAGTGGCCGGCAACCGGCATTTCGCAGAGGTATCACTGCAGTTGGAACCACTGCCCCGAGGAGCGGGAAACCGCTTCGCATCTCACCTGACCGAAGAGGAACTGACACCATCCCTGGTCAAAGCAGTTGAGAAAGGGGTTATGGAATCATTAGAGAGCGGCATCCTCATGGGATATCCGGTCGTGGACGTTAAAGCAGGCTTGATCGCAGCCACCACACGGGAATCCAACGGAACTGAACTGGCATTTACCGTAGCTGCCTCCATGGCGGTTCGGGATGCCTTGTCCCATGGGGAGTCGTTTCTGCTCGATCCCATCATGGATGTGGATGTTATCGTTCCCGAGGATTTCATGGGAGATGTCATCGGAGACCTCAATTCCAGAGGTGGTAAAATCGAATCTATCCAACCAAAGCTGGGTGTCCAGATGATCAAGGCCACCGTGCCATTGGCGAACATGTTCGGCTATTCCACCAGCCTGCGTTCCGCGACCCAGGGCCGGGGGACTTTTTCCATGCATTTCAGCCGATTCGACCGCAGTTAGCGGTTATTCAAAAACGGCACCTTTCAAGCAGCCGAAAGATTATCCAGAATCGGGGGGGGCGACTATTTCGGGGTCAAGCGTCTTGAGTTGGCGCTCCGCCATTTGTTTCTGGGTGTCGTCGATGGCCATTTTCAGTGCCCGTTGGAGATGGAAGCGGGCGTTTTTCAGATCCAGCTTCTGCTGATAATAGCGCCCCAGATAGTAGTGCGCGCCGAACATATCACCCAACCGACCGCTGCTTTCCCCAAGAAAATAGAGGGCCTGGGTAAAGCCCTCATTGTAACGCACCAGGTTTTCGAAGATAGCTTTGGCCTCGGCGATTCTGCCCAACTGCAATTGCGTACGCCCTAAATAGAGTTGACCCTCGAGGCTTTGATCGGCGCTTAACGTGGACAACGCCCGCAGTGCTTTTTCATATTGACCATCATGGTAGTAGATCCGCCCGAGATCCGCCAGCATATGGGCGGCCATGGCGTTGCCCTCGATGGCTTGTTTCATGTGCTCAGACGCTTCGTGCCAGCGGTCCATTCGGGTCAATGCCAGGGCATAGCCGTAATGCGCCATCGGATCGTCAGCAGAGGCGGCCAGCGTTGATTTGAACCGATTCAAGGCTGCTTGTTCATCGGTATAAAGCGCCACCAGGCGTGTGTGGGCCAATGCGAATCCACCCAACTCTTCGCGCTTTTGGGCGACTTTCGATCGATTCTGGTGCAGCCAGTTATCGATGTAGCTCATACGTGCTTCGGACGCCGGGTGGGTGGTCAGATAGGTGGGAACCTGTTCAGACCCATACCACTGTTTACTGCGGATTTTCTTCAGCGAAGTCAACAATCCTTCTCCGCTGTAACCGGCCGTTGTCAGGTATTCCAACCCTAACTGATCAGCCTGTATTTCGTTCTGTCGGCTGTAGGCCAGCGCTGCCGACTGACCGGCGGCCACCGACCCCATACTGACCGCACTGGCCGCTGCCCCCCCTCCGCCAACCCCCAGCAGCACACCGGCCACCATGCCGGCCAATGTGGCTACGTTGATTTTTTTTGAGCTTTCGATGCGGTCGGAAATGTGGCGGCAGACCACATGGGCGATTTCATGGCCGATAATACCAGCCAATTCCTCTTCGGACTCCAGGGCGGCAAACAGGCCGCTATTGAAAAATATGTGTCCCGCCGGCGTGGCAAAGGCGTTATAGGTATCTTCTCTGAGCACGTAGAACTGATATGTAAAGGGTTGTGGCGGGATGTTGGCCAGAATCCGCTGGCCCACCCGGTTGACATAATCGACGATGATGGGGTCTTCGATCAGCGGGAACCGGGCCCGCACCACGGCCATAAATTCTCTGGACAATTCCCGCTCTTCCTGGATCGTGATGCCATGGCCTTCGGGAACAGCTACCACCAGGCTGGACGCAAGCAATGCAAATGCGGTGGCGATTGCCACAATTCTTAATTTTATCATAATTTTATTTGTATTTCCCATTTTTTCGGCAAGCCTTCGTTTGGCTGCTTTTTGGACTAGAATGGCACATTCTAATCTACTTTTCAAACTGCATGTTTTGTGTTAAAGCTGTGCGCCATGGCACAGATCATTTGCATCGCCAATCAAAAGGGCGGCGTAGGCAAGACGACCACGGCAGTCAACCTGTCGGCAGCCTTGGCCGTTTCCGAAAAACGAACACTGCTGGTGGACTGCGATCCCCAGGCCAATGCAACCACCGGCGTGGGCCTTGACAAATCACAACTGGCTAAAACGCTGTATCACGGTCTGATCGGTGTCGCCGGAGCCGGTAGCGTGATTGTCGACAGCCAGATTGACTCTCTCAAGGTGATGCCGGCACGTGTTGAACTGATCGGATTCGATGTAGAGATGATGGATCGACCCCAGCGAGAGCATGCCCTGCGGCATTTGCTGGCCTCGGTGTCAACCGATTTCGATTACATCGTGATTGACTGTCCGCCGTCGTTGAGCCTGCTCACCGTAAATGCCATGACGGCTGCCCATGCCCTGCTCATTCCCCTGCAGTGTGAATTTTATGCCCTGGAGGGACTCAGCCAGTTGGTTGAGACATTTCAGCGAATCAAGGGCGGATTGAATCCGAGGCTTACCATTGCCGGTATCCTTTTGACCATGTTTGATCGCCGCACCAATCTGAGCCACCAGGTGGCCGAGGATGCGGAAAACCATTTTAAGGACCTGGTTTTCAAGACGACCATTCCCCGTAACGTCCGTCTGGGCGAGGCACCCAGTTTCGGGCAGCCTATTTTGCTTTACGATGCCCTTTCTCCAGGGGCTGTCAGTTATTTTTCGCTTGCCAAGGAGATTATGGCCGCCAATCGTGTTGGGCACGCCTGACGGGATTACCGGCCACGCTGATTTATTGGGCGGGCAACCATAACCCCCGACAAGTCGTACACGAATCAGGACACCGCATGCCAGATAAACGCAAACCAAGCAGTGCCGGAGCAGGTACCAGGAAGAAACGAAAAGTGGCCTTGGGCAGAGGGCTGGATGCGCTGATTCCGGACTTGGGTGCCGTGGAAGGCATTTCCAGCACATCGCAGTCGATTAAAAGCGACTATTTTGTGTGCGACATTGATATGATTCGGCCCAATCGTTACCAGCCGCGTCAGCATTTTTCACCAGATGAACTCGCCGAACTGGCCGAATCTATCCGCAGCCAGGGGATCATTCAGCCCCTGCTGGTGCGGTCGGACGACCAGGGCTACGAGCTGGTGGCCGGGGAGCGGCGGCTGCGGGCCGCACGTCTGGCCGGACTGAATCGGGTGCCTGTGGTGGTTAAGGATGTCTCCGACGACAAAATGCTTGAGATTTCCATCGTGGAGAACATTCAGCGCGAGAACCTGAACCCCATGGAAGAGGCCGAGGCGTATTATCGGTTGATCAATGAATTTGCGCTAACCCAGGACCAGGCTGCCGAGCGGGTGGGCAAAAGTCGCAGTGCCGTGGCCAATTTTCTGAGGCTGCGACAGCTTCCCGACCCGATCAAAGACAGCATCCTCAAAGGGGCCCTGAGCATGGGCCACGCCCGGGCCTTGCTGGCGGCCCAGACGCCAGCCAGGCAGCAGGCTGCTTGGCGGAGCGTGCTGGCAAAACAGCTGTCGGTGCGTGAAACAGAAGCATTGATCAAACGGCTTAATTCAGAAAAGAAACCGGCCCGCATTCCCGCGTTGACCCCTGAGCAGCGCTATTTCCAAGATATTTCAGAAGACCTGTCACGTCATTTCGGCACCCGGGTGCGTATTCAGCGCAAAGGCAAAAAAGGGCGCCTGGAAATCGATTTTTTCAGCGACGATGATTTGGACCGCCTGTTGGGAATGCTTCGATCGTAAAGCCGACGCTTGAAACCGGAAGCATGAAAGTGGACCTTGAAAACAGGAAATACGGGCCTCATGGGGGCGGCGCCAACAATCGCAGCTTCCTGCGATCGGTTTGCAATCAATAGTCCACCAATAACGGCAATTTTGATCTGTAATCCTGCCCTATTTTCGCCTTCGAACAGTGCCACGCTCGTACCTATCGCGGACAACAGGACGGTTCATGGCAATCCATATTATCATCGACGGCTACAATTTGATTCGTCAATCGACGGAATTGGCCGGGCTGGACCGAGAGGATCTGCAGTTGGGCCGAGACGCGCTTGTTGACATGTTGTCAGCCTACAAAAAATTGAAAGCACATCGAATCACCGTGGTTTTTGACGGATCTGAACAACCCGGGACATACGGCTCGCGAGATCGGATCAAGGGTATTGCCATCCGATACTCCCAGGGTGGGGAGAGTGCGGACGATGTGATCCGTCGGATGGCTCGGCGCGAAAAAGCCAAGGCGCTGGTGGTCAGCAGCGACCGGGAGATCATGGATGCTGCCGAATCGACAGGTGCCACCGCAATGGATTCGGCAGCTTTCGAGGAAAAGGTGGTCGTGGCCCGCTACCTGGCCCTAAAGGGTAACGGTGAACCGATCGAGTCCAAGGGATGGGTTCCCACCACGCGTAAGAAGGGACCCAGTCGGCGGTTGCCCAAACGCAAACGCAGAGCCAAGGCGCGCATGCGAAAGCTTTAGCAGCGCTCAACTAAAAAAGGCCGGCACCCATAGAACAACAGGTGCATTTCCGTAGCTAACGCTGCTTCGGAAGCGGCAAGAAATAGGCAGGGGTTATGCTTGAACCACCCCAACTGAAAACGGTATGCGTGATCGATGGTCAGGGCGGTGGAATCGGCAGCACCATCATCAAACGGATCAAGGAGCAGTTTGGCGAATCGGTAGAAATTATTGCCCTGGGGACCAACGCCATCGCCACCGCCCAAATGCTGAAATCCAGGGCCAACCGGGGGGCATCGGGAGAAAACGCCATTGTGCACACGGTCGCCCGTGTGGACGTGGTGATCGGTACGCTAAGCATCGTAATGGCCCATGCCATGATGGGTGAGGTGACTCCCGCCATGGCCGCCGCAGTCGCTGGCTGTGCAGCCACCAAGCTCATTTTACCCATATCCCAGGAAAATGTGGCAGTGATCGGCGTGTCTTGCGACCCCCTGCCCCATTTGGTGGACACCCTGGTTACGGATCACCTGGAGCCATTGATCCGTGCGCATCCTTGAGGATTTATCTGCCATTTAACCATGTTCACAGATCCGTGTCAGACGATTTATCCAAACGGATCATTAACTGAAAAGGACGATGACGATGTGTGAAGCCAATGCGTATCTGCTCACCGATGCCGGTGAAACCCTTGTCATGGAATCGGTGGACAATGTTTCGCCGGAAGGGGACGGCCTGAAACTGGTCAACATATTCGGCGAACAAAAATTCCTGCGGGCAGCCATCCACTCCCTATCACTGGTAGACCACAAAGTGCTTCTCAAGCAGATGGACAGTTAACCTGCCGGATATTAGATGAAAATTGAGATCGCCAAAACTGCCGGTTTCTGCATGGGAGTGAGGCGGGCCGTGGAGCTGGCGCTGGAGGCCCCGGGTAAGCAGGCAGATCCGATCTATACCTATGGCCCCTTGATCCACAACCCCCAGGTGTTGGCCCTGTTCGCGGGAAAAGGCATTTCTGTGCTCGAGGCAATACCCGAGCAGGGTCGCGGAACCGTGATTGTTCGTGCGCATGGGGTTCCTCCCAAGGACAAGCAGCGACTCGAGGATGCCGGGTTTCGGGTGGTGGATGCCACTTGTCCGCGTGTCATCCGGGTGCAAACCATCATCCGGGTCCATTCCCGTAAAGGATATGCGTCCATCATCGTCGGTGACAAAGATCATCCTGAAATCGTGGGTCTGGTGGGGTATGCCGGGGCCGCCGGTTTTGTGGTCAGCAGTATGGCCGAACTTGAGGCGCTGCCGGCTTTTGACAAAGCGATTATTGTGGCCCAGACGACCCAAAACAAGCAGTTCTACGACCAGGTTAAATCCTGGGCGGCCAAAACCCATCTCCACTACCAGACCTTCGACACCATCTGCGACTCAACGGCAAAACGTCAGGCGGAGGTCGAGCAATTGGCCGAACGTGTCGACACGGTCGTCGTTGTGGGCGGCAGACAGAGCGGCAACACGCAACGACTGGCTGAAATTGCCGCCAAGACCGGCAAACCGGCATATCACGTGGAAACCGAAGCCGAACTGGAAACCTGCTGTCTCGAAGCGGTCGATCGGGTAGGCGTCACCGCCGGCGCATCCACGCCGAATTGGATCATCAAGCGGGTCTATCGCGAACTGGAACGGCTGCCGGCAAAAAAGCAGGCCGGCGTTTCCAGGTTCTACTACAGCCTCATTCAATCCCTGCTGCTGACCAATGTCTACGTGGCCGTGGGTGCCGGTTGCCTCTGCTTCGCCTGCACCCGGTTGCTTGGAATCGCCCCCGCCGGCGCGCCGGTGGCCGTGGCCATGCTATACGTGCTCTCCATGCACCTGCTCAATCACCTTACCGGCATGGCCGAAGATGAGTACAACGACCCAGAGCGGGCCCGATTTTACGATCGCTACCGGCTTTTATTGTCGCTCCTGGCTATCGCCGCCGGTGGATTTGGCATCATTTCCGCATCGGCCATGGGAGGCGCCGCTTTTGCGATACTGCTGGTGATGAGCCTGTTGGGGCTCTCCTACAACCTGTACCTCATCCCCGCCCAGTTGGGGATGAAATTTCGACGGCTGAAGGATATTCCCGGTTCAAAAACAATTCTCATCGCCGCGGCCTGGGGCGTGGTGACAGTGCTGCTGCCCGGCCTCACCAGCAAAGGCGCCCTGACCGCTTCTGTCTTCTCCGTATTTGTCTGGGCAACGGGCCTTGTTTTTGCCCGTACCGCTTTTTTTGACCTGTTGGATGTTCAGGGAGACCGCATCATGGGCAAGGAGACCCTGCCCATTTTGCTGGGTGACCGAAAAACATTCGTGCTGTTGAAAGGCATTCTGACCGCCTGCATGCTCCTCGCCGCCACTGTGGCGGCAGTCGGTTTGGTTTCCGGTCTCGGTTTTTTCTTGACCCTTTGTCCGGCAGCCATGCTGATTCTGGTCGGTGCCTACGAAAAGGGTCGCATGCTGCCAGGCATGCGCCTGGAGTTTCTGGTGGAGAGCCTGTTTTTGCTGTCAGGCCTGATTACGTTCCTGTGGCTCTGGATCGCATGAGGCGTCGTGCAACGGGAGAGCATTGCCATGGACAACGCCAATCCTGATTTGCGGCTGGCCGCGGAATTTGTGGCGGATACCGGCTGCCATATTTTCCTCACCGGCAAAGCCGGTACCGGGAAAACGACCTTTCTGCATGGCCTTAAAAAAAACAGCCCCAAGCGTCTGGTGGTTACCGCGCCGACCGGTGTCGCCGCCATCAATGCCGGCGGAGTCACCCTGCATTCCTTTTTCCAGCTTCCCTTCGGTCCTTTTGTACCGGGCAGCGAGGCCAGCCGATCCCAATACCGGTTCAGCAACGACAAAATCGGCATAATCAAGAGCCTCGACCTGTTGGTGATCGATGAGATCAGCATGGTGCGGGCCGACCTGCTGGACGGCGTCGACAGTGTACTGCGCCGCTTCCGTCGAAGCGATCGGCCATTCGGCGGTGTGCAGTTGCTGATGATCGGCGATCTCTTCCAACTGCCGCCAGTGGTCAAGGAAGACGATTGGCGCCTGCTGGAGCCGTATTATGCCTCGCCCTATTTCTTCAGCAGTAACGCCTTGGGGCAGACCGACATGCTGACCATCGAACTGCGCCACATTTACCGCCAGGTCGACGACCGGTTCATTGATTTACTCAATCGCGTGCGCAATAACCGGATCGATTTGGCTGGGTTAGGAGAACTCAACGCACGCCATAAGGCTGCATTCTCTCCTGTCGAGGAAGACGGATATATCACCCTGTGCACCCATAACCGCCATGCCGACCGCATCAACGATTCCCGACTGAATGCGCTGCCACAAACGATACACCGCTTCGATGCCGAGATCGAAGGCGATTTTCCCGAGGCCATCTATCCCACCGCGGCCACGCTCATGCTAAAGATAGGCGCCCAGGTGATGTTCGTGCGCAACGACCCCGCGCCTGAAAAACGCTATTTCAACGGGAAGATTGGAACGATTTCGCGCATCGGAGACGGCGATATCTGCATCCAATGCCCCGAAGATACAGATGAGATCATTGTCGAAGCAGCCACCTGGGAAAACATCGAGTATACGCTTAACCGCACGTCCCTGGAAATTGCCGAAACCACCATCGGGACCTTCAAACAGTTTCCACTCCGGCTGGCCTGGGCCATCACCATCCACAAAAGTCAAGGCCTCACCTTTGACAAGGCCGTCATCGACGCCCAGGCGGCGTTTGCCTACGGCCAGGTATATGTGGCCCTGAGCCGCTGCCGGACCCTCGAAGGCATGGTGCTCTCCAAACCCCTGCCGCCGGAAGCAATCAAAACCGACCCCACCATCCGCCGCTTCAGCCAAGAGACGATGCGGCAGCGTCCCACCGCAGAGCAGCTGAAAAGAGCCAAGGTTCGATACCAGCAGCAATTGCTCATGGAATGCTTCGATTTCCAGCGCCTGCGCCGGTTAATGGCCCGATTGGCCGGGTTGGTACTGGGCAATCCAACGGCGGTTCATGTCTCGGGTGTCGGCAACCTTCGCGAACTGCAGATCACCATTGAGACGGAGATTTGCAGCGTCGGCGACAAGTTCCAACGACAGTTGCAGGGACTTTTTTCCTCATCGACATTGCCGGCCCGCGATGAAACGGTGGTTGAACGCATCAGCAAGGCGTCGACCTATTTCGAGGAGAAGATTGCCTCCGATCCCGTGCAGTCTGTCGCTGGCTTGCAGCTGGATACGGACAACCAGACACTAAAAAGGAAACTATCAGCGGCGCTCAAATTCCTTCGCCAGGAGATGGCGGTCAAATGGGCTGCTGTGAAAGCCTGTCAACACGGCTTTTCGTCCGCAGGCTATTTGCGGGCCGTTTCTGCAGCCGCCCTCACCAGCCAGAAGAAAAAAACATCGCCCAAAACGCCGACCTACACCGAGGCCGACATCACCCACCCCGACCTGTTTCAGATCTTGAAGGACTGGCGCAGCCAAAAGGCTGCCGAGGAAGCCATCGCCCACTATCGGGTCCTGCACCAAAAAACCCTGGTCCAGATCGCCGTCAACCTGCCCGACACACTGGCGGATCTGATGCGGATCAAGGGCATCGGTGAACGCCTGGCGGAGCGCTATGGAGAAGAACTGGTCGCCTTGGTGGGCGACTATCGCAAGCAGCACAACATCGTATCGGTGTCTCTGCCAGCGTCTGAGCCTGCACAGCCGCGATCCAGGCCGCCCGCATCGCCGCGGGTCGACACCAAACAGGTCAGCCTCGATCTCTTCCTAAAGGGGTTGACCGTGGACCAAATTGCCGGGCAGCGGGGGTTGATGCTTTCCACCATCGAGGGCCACATGGCCCATTGGGTGGCTGCCGGCAAGGTCGAGATCGATGGGTTGGTTTCATCTGACAAGCGCCAGGCGATTGAACGTGAATTGCGGCGTACCCAAGGAGCCTCTTTTGGCGCGGTCAAGCGGGCGTTGGGCGAGGATTTCTCATATGGCGAGATCAAACTGGTGCAGGCCCATCTCAAATCGCCCGGGCACGCTTCCGGTTCCTGATGGCTGGCGGCTGGTCGCGGGGTGGGGCTGCGCAGGATCAAATCAAACACTTCAACAGTA
>JASFFF010000049.1:0-12411 GCA_050124445.1 Desulfosarcina sp. | reverse complement strand
AGGGTGCAGCCATAGTGTACTATTGCAAGCCCTTACTAGCGCCGCAGATGGAAGCCTCCGACGCGCCCGAAGGGTGAAAATCAAGAAGAAGAGATGCCTGCCCCTGGTTTTAACTGTCAGGTGTTTCAGTATAATTCGAGATCTCTCATAAGCATCTGATTCAAAATCCATTTGTATTACGTGCATGATTTTCATGCAAGATTCGGGTAAGACGATTGAATGCCGTTATCAGTAAGCAATGATGTGTTTTAGCTCATTTCTGATCGCGTCCAGGTGCCGGGCCATCTGGCGAGCGGCCTCATCGCCGTCGCCCGCCTCGATGGCCGCCACGATATGGGCAGCGGTTCGAATAGACAGTTCTCGATAAGCTGGCGGCAGAAGGGCGGTTTTCAATTTATTATGGTGGGCCACGACCTTGTCAAGCACCAGCTTGGTAAGCTCACGCAGCACGACGTTGCCAGCGGCGTCAGCCACCACCTCATGAAAGCGGATGTCCGCATCGAGAAAAATGCGATACGTTTTTTCGGTTGCTGCCACCTGCTGCATGGCGGCCTTGAGGTTCCGAATCTGCGCGGCATCGGCCCGCTCTGCCGCCAGGGCCGCCGAACGGCACTCCAGCAGCTCACGGGCCTCCATTAGATCAAAGATTGAACTGGCGGAGAAGGCGGCCGCAAGATTCTCGATGCCCGGATCGGCAGCGGGAAGGACCTCCTTGATAAACGTGCCTTTGCCCTGCATTGGCTCCAGGTAGCCCATCACCACCAGGGCGTTGATCGCCTCGCGGACCGATGACCGCCCCACGCCTAACAATTGGGCCAGATCCCGCTGGGAGGGAAGCTGCGTCCCTGGTGTCAGTTCCCCGGCGGCGATCTTTTCAATGATCTGTTCGACCACCATCTCCGGTGCCGAGCTTTTGCGAATGGTTTCAAAGGCCAACGGCGCTTTCCTCATATACTTGTTTATGGGCTGATACGGTCAACACATATCGTGCTCAGTGCGGCGTATGATCTCATCCTGCAGGTCTTCTGTTAAATCGACAAAATAATCGCTGTAGCCGGCGACCCGTACGATCAAGTCTCGGTAGTCGTCCGGGTATTTTTTGGCCTCGCACAGCGTATCCCTGTCTACCACGTTGAACTGGATGTGATGGCCGTCCATGCGGAAATAGGTGCGCACCAGTTGGGCCAATTTGGCGATGCCCGTGTCGTCGGCCAGTACCTGGGGCAAAAATTTCTGATTGAGCAGGGTACCACCGGTGCGGATGTGGTCCATTTTGGCAGCCGATCGGGTCACCGCTGTGGGACCGTTACGGTCGGCGCCCTGTACCGGAGAAATGCCCTCGGAAAGAGGAACGCCGGCCTTACGGCCGTCGGGCATGGCACCGATGACACTGCCGAAATAGACGTGGCAGGTGGTGGGCAACAGGTTGATCCGGTGGACGCCGCCACGGGTGTTTGGCCGGCCGTTGACGGCCTGGTAGTAGGCGTCGAATACCATCTGCATGATGGTGTCGGCCGCGTCGTCGTCGTTGCCATACTTGGGCGTTTCGTCGAGCAACTGCCGGCGGAAATGCTCGTGTCCTTCAAAATTCTGGCCAAGCATGTTGATAAAGGTCTGCATGGAAACCGTTTGCCGGTCAAACACATGCACCTTGATAGCCGTCAGCGCATCGGTAATCGAACCCAGGCCCACACCCTGGATGTATGAGGTATTGTAGCGGGCGCCGCCGGCATTGTAATCTCGACCGGTCTGGACGCAATCGTCGATAAACAAAGAGAGCAGTGGCACCGGCATGTGACGGGCGTTGATTTGTTCGATGATGTTGTTCCCGCAAATCTTGATATCGATGAAGTGCCTCAGTTGCCGGGTCCAGGCGTCGAACAATGCCTCAAAGTCTTCAAAATCGCACGGATCGCCGGTGACCGGCCCCAATTGCAGACCGCTTTGCGGATCAACGCCGTTGTTCAAGGTGAGTTCCAGCAACTTGGGCAGATTGAAATAACCTGTGAGAAAATAGGCCTCGCGTCCGAAGGCGCCCGATTCGACGCATCCGCTGGCACCGCCTTCCCGGGCGTCAGTTATACTTTTCCCCTGACACACCAGTTCCTGAACAATGGCATCGGCATTGAAAATTGACGGCTGGCCGAACCCGGTTTGAACGATCTTCAAGGCGCGCTTGATGAAACGATCCGGATTTTTCTTGCTCAACTGAACCATGGAGGAGGGCTGCAGCAGACGCATCTCCTCGATCACATCTAAAATAAGATAACTCAGCTCGTTTACTGCATCACTGCCGTTGGCGGTCACGCCGCCGATATTGATCAAGGCAAAATCTACGTAGGTGTTGCTCTCCTTGGCGGTCACGCCGGTCTTGGGCGGCGCCGGATGATTGTTGAATTTGACCCAGAATGCACACAGCAGTTCTTTGGCCTGCGCTCTGGTCAATCGGCCCTGCGCCAGATCTTTTTGATAGAACGGGTAGAGATGCTGATCCAGCCGGCCGGGGTTGAAGGCGTCCCATGGATTGAGTTCGGTGATGACGCCCACATGAACGAACCAATAGGTTTGCAGTGCTTCCCAAAAGGTTTGCGGGGCATGGGCCGGCACCCGACGACAAATGGTGGCCATCTGCGCCAACTCCGCCTGGCGTTGCGCATCCGGCTCCGCGTCGGCCATCTGCACAAGCAAATCGGCGTAACGGCGGGCAAAGGCAATCAGGCCGTCGGCGGCGATGGTCATGGCCTCCAGCTGGTGCTTTTTCTCCATGGACTGGGAATCATTGTAAAAATCGAGACGATCGATGGCATCGCGGATCTCGGCCTTCAATTCCAGGAGCCCCCGCTTGTAAATGCTGTCACCACAGGCAGTATGGCCCGGGGAGCGCTGCTCCTGGAACTCGGTAAAAATTCCGGCCGCATAGGCCGATTTCCAGGTCTCCGGCAAGTGCAAGAAAAGGGTTTCCCGAACGGTGTGTCCCTGCCAAAATGGAATGATCGCTTGGCGATAGGTTTGGCGCACCGAATCGTCAACCGCAAAGGCCACCTTCTCTCGCTGATCGATAATCGCCAGATCCTTAAGCGAGTGTAGGCAAACCTCCGGATAGGTGGGTGTGGCCTTGGGTGAGGGCCCGCGTTCGCCCACAATCAGTTCGTCGGGGTCGATATACAGCGCCTTGTTTTGCATAACATGGGCAACGGCCATGGCCCGCTGCACCGGAACCGGCGCGGTTCGGGCAGCGCCGCCTTTGAAGAAATCCGTCAGCAACAATGCCCGCTCGTCCGACAATCGGGGAGCGGCTTCGATGCTTCGGGTTCTTAAACGCGTGATGCGATCATTCATGGTTATCCTCCGATTGAAACGGCGAATCCGGCAGATTCGAATTGGTGTTTGATTGCGTCCAGGCGTTCCGGCTTCGGGGGGTCGATGGCGGGCATGAAATCGGTCATTCCCAGGCGCCGATATTTTGGCCCACCGATGCGGTGATACGGCAGGAGGTCGATTCCCTGAATCGTCTCCAGGGCACCGGCAAAACGGACAATCTGCGCGAGATTGTCCGCTCCGTCGGTGACACTGGGAATCAATGGAATCCGAAGGCGCACGGGCACGGGTCCGCGGGCCACTCTTTTCAGGTTGTTCAAAATGATCCGGTTGGAAACGCCGGTATATCGGCGGTGTCGGTTCGCATCCATAATCTTGAGATCGAAGAGGACCAACTGCACCTGCGGTAGAATCTGGTCAATGACCGCTGTCGAAGCGGCACCACTGGTATCCAGCGCGACATGAATCTGTCGCTGGTTGCATGCTTTAAGCAGCAAATCCAAAAATTGCGGCTGGGCCAGCGGCTCACCTCCGGAAAAGGTGACCCCCCCATCGGATTCGTCGTAGAATAACAGATCCTTTTCAATTTCTTGCATCAATGCATCCACGGTGATGTCAACGCCCACTGTCTCATCGACGGATCCATCAGAGGTGCGACGCGACATGAGCTGGGGCTGCGGATCGAGCCCCTCCGGATTGTGGCACCACCGGCATGCCAGCGGACATCCTTTCAGAAAGACCGTGGTTCGAATCCCCGGGCCATCGTGCAGGGCGTAGCGTTTAATTTTGAAAATCGTACCGTGGGTCATGATACCCGCCCATTGCATGTCAGCGACATTGACCTTGATGGGTGCCCATTATACGCAGGTGTGTTGTGCAAGGCAATAGCTTTTCAGGTCTTCAGACCATCTGATTTGTTTGGCTTGATTCTACCTGAAATCAGTCGTCTCAAGCCTAATTAGTGTGCTAACGACTACCTTGATGGAATTGGGATTTCATGGGCGCCAATTTCTATTAAAATTTAACATATTAACTTTATATGATATATTTTTAAAACCCGACTCCCCGAGCAGCT
Organism: Desulfosarcina sp.; assembly: GCA_050124445.1. Taxonomy (GTDB): domain Bacteria; phylum Desulfobacterota; class Desulfobacteria; order Desulfobacterales; family Desulfosarcinaceae; genus Desulfosarcina. The sequence goes on along the minus strand of JASFFF010000049.1, from coordinate 8,018 downwards.
GGTTTATTGACTTTATAGGAGTTATCCCTTAATTTGACTGCATGTATCAATTGGCCATGCAGTCATCTAGTCCAAGCCAACCGCGTTTGAGCCAAAGCAACTGCCGACCAGCCAGGCGGTTCCAACTGTTTTACTTCATACCATGACGATCGCCAACGGAGGAGCAAATGACGAAACGGAAGGGAAAATCGGTAAGCTTCGACGCAATGGTCAAATTTTTCATGCACAATTACAACATTCCTACCAAACGCGATATTGACGGCCTCAACAAACGACTCGACCGGTTGGAAACATTGATCAAAACGCTGCCCTCGCGACATCGCCGAACACCGTTAAAAAGCGGCACAACCACTCCCACAAGTGCAACTGAAACCGTTTTGAGCATTATCAAACGCAGCAAAAACGGAATTGGTATCCCTGAGGTGAAAGATCATACCGGATACGACGATAAAAAGCTGCGCAACATCATATTCCGACTGAACAAAATCGGGAAAATCATCCGGGTCAATCGCGGTCGCTACAAGGCGGCCGATTAGCCAATGCCCATGGTACAGCGCTGACCCCAAGCAACAGGCACTGGAGAGCGACATGAATGTTCAATCAGACGCGAACAACCCGGGCATCAACGCTGGCGATCGCCTGGGCGGATACACGGTCAAGAAGGTATCCTATCTCACCGACATCCAATCCTGGCTCTACCAGCTGGAACATGAGGACACCGGCGCCCGACACCTGCACATCAGCAATTCAGACCGGGAAAACACATTTGGTGTGGCCTTTAAAACCGTTCCCACTGACTCTACAGGCGTGGCCCACATCCTGGAACATACGGTTTTATGCGGCTCGCAAAAATTCCCGGTCCGGGATCCCTTTTTCTCCATGCTCAAGCGCAGCCTGTCGACCTTTATGAATGCCTTTACCGCTTCGGACTGGACGATGTATCCGTTCAGTACCCAAAACCGCAAGGACTTCTACAATCTGATGGACGTATACCTGGATGCCGCCTTTTTCCCTGCCATCGAAGAGTTGAGTTTCAAACAGGAGGGCCATCGGCTGGATGTGGCCGGCGAGGGTGCAAATGTCCGCTTGGAATACAAAGGCGTGGTATACAACGAGATGAAAGGGGCCATGTCCTCTCCGGATCAGGTCATGGTCCGATCCATGCTCAACGCCCTTTACCCCGACACAACCTATAGCAACAATTCCGGTGGCCAGCCCGCTGACATCCCTTTACTCACTTACCAACAGCTCAAGGATTTTCATGCCCGCCATTACCACCCGAGCAACGCTTTTTTTTACACCTATGGCAATCTGTCGCTCAACGATCACTTGGCCTTTATCGAAAAGCGGGTATTGTGTCGATTTTCGCGCATCGAACCGGGAACCGAGGTTGACTCCCAACCCCGCTGGCAGGCACCCAGAACCGTCTCCTATCCCTACCCACTGGATCGCGGTGAGGACCCTGTTAAAAAATATCAAGCCTGTGTGGCATGGTTGCTGGCCGATATAGAGGATACGTTCGAAGTGCTCGTTCTGGCAACCATCGAACAAATCCTCATCGGCAACGCCGCATCACCCTTGCGCAAAGCGTTGCTGGACAGCCAGCTGGGCACCGCCCTATCCGACGGCACCGGTTACGACGCGGAAAACCGGGACACCATGTTTTCGGTGGGTCTCAAGGATGTCACCGAATCCGATGATGAAAAAATCGAGTCGATTGTCTTTGGCGTCCTAAAAGACCTGGTCGACGACGGAATCGATCCGGAGCTGGTGGCGTCGGCAATCCACCAGATCGAATTTCACCGTAAAGAGGTGACCAATACGCCTTATCCCTATGGCATTAAATTATTGGTCGGTGTTGCGGCCAGCTGGCTGCACGGAGGCGACCCGGTGCGCATTCTGCAATTGGATGCCGATTTCAAGCGACTCAGGCAAGCACTGACCCAAGGCCCATTCCTCGAAGAGAAGATCAGGCACTACTTTATCGACAATCCGCACCGTGTCCGCTTTCGCCTGGTCCCGGATCAGCAGATGGCCGAATCGGAAAATCAGCGGGTGGCGCAAGAGTTGGCCGACAAGCTCAGCCATATGGATGAAGCAGCGCTCGCGCGCATCCGTGCCGATGCCGCCGCCCTGGAAGCGCTTCAGGATGCCAACGAAAACATCGGTTGCCTGCCCACCTTGCAGCGTGAGGACATTCCACCCAAAGTGGTCACCATCGCACCTACGGCGGGACGATTTCGGCCACCGGTTTGGGCCTATGATCAACCCACGTCGGGAATCTTCTATTTTTCCGGTGGCCTGGGAGCCGGCAACATCGACAGCCGCCTGCTGCCGCTGGTTCCCCTTTTCTGCTATGCCGCACCCAAAATCGGCACCGCAACCACCAATTACACGCAGATAGCCCGTCGCATCGATCTATATACGGGCGGCATCGGATTCAGTGCCAATGCGCGCACGCGTTTTGACGACGGCGACGCCTGCCTGCCCTTTGTCTCGTTTTCCGGCAAATGCCTGAACCGCAACCAGGATGAGATGTTCAAGATACTGCAGGAATTGGTCACTCAGCTGGATTTTGGCGACCATCACCGATTGCATCAGCTGGTCCTGGAATATCGTGCGGGCCTCGAGGCAGCGGTGGTCCACAACGGCCACCGATTGGCCATTTCGTTGGCTGCCCGAAATTTTTCCACTGCCAATCATCTACAAGAAATGTGGGGGGGCATTCACCAACTGCACACCATCAAACAAGTCGAAAAGAAGACCGCAACCGATGGCTTGCAGCATTTGTCGCTGGATCTGAAAGCCATTGCCAGCAGCTTGTTCCGTCGCGACAATTTTCAGCTGGCCCTGATCGGCGAATCGGGAATGCTGGACAAATCGACTCAGCCCATCGGCACGCTGACCCAGGCGCTGGGACAGCCAGGGTCCCTCGGGTTCGTGCCGCCCCCGGTGGATGTCATTGATGACATTCCAATGGAAGGCTGGAGTACATCCACAGCGGTCTCATTTGTGGCCCAGGTCTTTAAAACCGTTCGCCTGGGTCACCCAGACAGCCCTGCCCTGGCGCTAATTGCCAAGATGCTTCGTTCCATGTATCTGCACCGTGAAATTCGGGAAAAAGGCGGCGCCTATGGGGGTTTTGCCATTTACAATGCCGAAGATGGACTGTTTAGCTTTGGCTCGTACCGGGACCCCCACATCGTGGCAACACTGGCGGCCTACAGCCGAGCGGCCGATTTCATTCGCTCGGGAAACTATACGGAGGAAGATGTCAAAGAGGCCATTTTGCAAACCTGTTCGGAAATCGACAAGCCCGACCCACCCGGTCCCGGCGCCCGCAAGGCTTTTTTCCGTCGAATCATCGGGTTGTCGGACGAAACCCGTCAGCGCCACAAAGAACGGCTGCTGAAACTAAACCGTAAAGCGGTGATGGCTGCTGCCGATCGTTACTTTAACACCGACCCATCCAACAAGGCAGTGGCTGTGATATCCAACCGCGACCGGTTGGACGCCGTCAATCAAAAAAAGGCAGGGGTCACACTTACTCGGCATACGGTTTAACCGCAAGACATCGACAATCGATGTCGGGGACCGCATCTGGCGGATGTTCTTCGCCGGCTCGACCGTCCATCTTGAATCACGCTGATTCGCCGGAAAAAAGCCTTGCGGTCGAAGATTCCTCGCAGCTTGCCGCGAGGTTGATCAATCGGCCAATGAGGAGGCCGTCGGGTAGCAGGTATCCCTGCGTGATGGATAGGCAGCCAGATAATGCTCCGAAACTGCGTCTTGGCCATGGACCCGTTTTTCGAATCCAGCGTTTTTTTCAACATGCATGTATACTGACACGCGGGTCCACTTTGAGCCTGAACCCAAATCCTTTATATGAAGAAGGCATCGCCCATGGATAATAATCAGCCGCGATTTGAATTTGTGGATCAAACCAAAGAGACAGTTGCCACTGAATTGCCCCGACTCCACCAACTCGGGGAGACAATGACCCACCATGGCAGGGATATGATCCTGGCATTGGCACTTCTTCTCGTCGGCCTTCTTACCGTTCGATGGATTGACAAAGGGCTTCGGGCAGGCCTGAACAAATTGCTGCCCAAGGCCCCTTATTCCATGGTGTTTTGCAATATCGTGTATGTCGTTCTCGTGGCCTTGGTGGTGACGGCAGCGGCGGTACAGCTCGGTGCGAATCCGACCAACATGCTCAGGCTGATCACCATCATTACTCTCGTGGCGGCTGGATTGCTCATTTTCTTAAGGCCGTTTCTACCAACGATGCCTTTCAAGGTGGGTAATGTGATAAAAGCCGCCGACCTGCTGGGCAAAGTGGAGGCCATAACTTTCTTAAATACCCGCTTGAAAACCTTCGACGGAAAAACCTTTTTCGTTCCCAACCGTAAAATTCTAGACGACATTGTCATCAATTACCATTTTACGGAAACGCGTCGGGTCAAAATCGACGTGGACATTCGTTATGATCAGGATCTGCTCAAGGCCAAGCGGGTGATGGAAGCTGTTATGACCGAAGATGCCCGGGTGAAAACCAAACCCGGCCCCATGGTATATGTGCTCAACCTGACCCCAAATTGCATCTCGCTGGGCGGCCGCTGCTGGGTAAGCAACAAGGATTTCTGGGTGGCCCGCTGCGATTTGTTGGAAAAAACCAAGCTGCGCTTTGACAATGAGGGCATCCGCTTCGCCTTTCCCCAATTGGATCTGCATATCAATCGAAACGCCTCCTTTCCCGGTGGGGGCAATGGTGCAGGCACGGGCGTTCCAGGTTCAATGCCAGACCCTGCCGTCAGGGATGAAGAAATCGTCTGAGGTGAAACCAATGAAAATTGCCGCTGGACTAAAAATCATCGAAGAGGGGTGGATTCGAAAACCCAAGGGCTTTCGGGTTCAATTCGACCGGCAAACGGCAGATGGAATTGAAGCAGGACTCTCACCACCCCGTGACGCAGCGCCTCTGAACTCGGATGTTACGGCCTGGCGTTATGCCTGGAAACTCTGGCAGGCCACACGATCAGCCGCCGAAACCGACGCCCCGGGGGCGCTGTATAACATCACGGTGGTGGACGATCAGGATTGCCCGGCCCGCTTCTACGGCAGTGGTGAATATGAGACCTACAACCCCAGGAACATCGAGACTGACGTCAATGGCGGCACTGATGGTCAGAATAGCTGACACGAGACGATTACTGGGAACCATTGTGTTAACGGGTTTCATTACGGTGGGGTGTGCAGGCGACAAACTCATGCGAAACGAATCGAACAACGGACGCTTGGCACCCTGCCCCCATCGCCCCAACTGCGTCAGCAGCATGGACACCGATCAACGCCACTATATCGCGCCCATCGTCTATACGGCCAATAAAGCAGTGGCTATTGAGACGATCGAGCGGGTGGTAAAAGGAATTGACGGCAGTCGAATCGTAGCCCGAAGCCCCACCCGCATGCAGGTGGAATTTCGATCCAAGTGGATGGGCTTCGTGGATGATGCGATATTCTATTTCCCCGATGCGGGGGTTATCCACGTACGGTCGGCCGCCAGGACCGGATATACCGATTTTGGCGTGAATCGAAAGCGCATCGAAAAAATAAGAGCACGTTTCCATCAGCGACTGCCAAGGAGTAGTGACACATGAACTGGCCCATCACGGCATTTTACATGCTGATCGCTCTAACGGTATGCGTGGGTCCAGCCCAAGCCGGGGAGGTATATCGGTGGACAGATGCAGACGGCAACGTGCACATTACCGACGAGCCGCCGGCAGAAGGTGTGGCGGTTGAAAACACCATCCCCTATTCAGACCGCCCGGAAACGCAGACACCGTCGAAGCCGATCCCAAAGTCAAGCAGAATCCATTCACCTGAGGTTGATCGATTGAACAAGCAGCTCAAGCGCCTCAAGGAACGTCAATCGCAGCTCCGGGAGATCGTGGCTGAAAATGAAAAAAATATTGCTGCAGCGGAAAAAGACGCCGCGTACTACAGCCGGCGCTCCGGCGCCTATGCCCGCAGAAACCAAAAGACCATCCAGCGGCAGCTGGTGGTGCTGAATAACAACCTGATCACCTATCAAAGTGACCTAAAGTACGTGGAAGAAGATATCATGGAGGTCGAAGCGCGGCTGAAGGCCATCGAGCTGAATGGGCGTCGGCCGTCGGGTGACTAGGACCTCTCCCCGCAACTCGATTCTGGCAGCAACGACATTCCATTTCGGGTGGATTGACTTGTTCCCATCACCTAGCATCCTTTGCGACACGAGTCTAAACAGGGTTATGTTGTAAACTGCTTAATCAGGGCGGGTTAAAGCGAAAGGCCGTTTGGGCTGATAAAAAAAAGGAGACGCTCGCTGGGCAATCTCCCTTATTGGCGGTACAATGGACCATCAAACGGGTCAGGTCATGGCAGCCTGGTTCACCAATGACTCCCTTAAAAGCCCCTCGGCTGTTTTTTGGCTGTCAATGGTATAGGTTCCATCTTGCAGGTCGTTGCGGATCTTTTCAACCAGGGATTCACGCACGTCCGGTACGGCAGCCAATGTGCGTTGGGCATCGGCAATCGAACGCCCCCGTTCACTTAAGGCCAGTCGATCCTGATGGATGGACGCTGCTCTCTCCGATTTGGAAAGGTCCGCTTCCAAGGGCTTTCTTTCAACCTGCGTGGTCTTATATACCGTCAGTGTGGATTGGGGATCGGTACCGTTAACTTTCATGGGCGTTGCTCCTTATATCGCATGTCATGAACATATTATTGGCCGTTGGTCTTAAAAACAATAGCTTTTTTTTAAAAAAATTGCAACCAATTGATTTTTATAGTGTTAAATCCTGATTCATCAGGTCTGAAAAACGATGTGGCTGGACTCAGGTGACCCAAAAAGGGTGGCAGAATCATAGCCGACGCCCTCAGACAAAAGCCAGATAGGCAGTGGCCAAGATGAAACCCGTTAGCCCGCCAAGGTGATGGAGATGACTGATCTTCGGCAAATCACAACTGTACGGGACGCCGATGAATATGAATTTATTCAGGCCGTCGATGAGGTACTGACCAGCGTACGACCCGTGCTTGAAAGAACCCCTGAATACCGCCATCAGGGCATTGTCGAACGGATGGTGGAGCCCGAACGAATCATCAGTTTTCGGGTGCCCTGGATCGATGATGCCGGGAAGGTCAGGGTCAATCGGGGCTTTCGAATCGAGATGAACAGTGCCATCGGTCCCTACAAAGGGGGATTGCGATTTCACCCCTCGGTCAACCAGAGCATTTTAAAATTTCTGGCCTTTGAGCATGTATTTAAAAATGCCCTGACAACCCTGCCGCTAGGTGGCGGTGCCGGTGGCTCGGACTTTGAGCCCAAAGGCAAATCGGACGGAGAAGTGATGCGTTTCTGCCAGAGCTTCATGGGCGAGTTGTTCCGCCATATCGGCGCAAATACAGACGTGCCCGAAGGTGATATCGGCGTGGGTTCTCGTGAAATTGGTTTTCTTTTCGGCATGTACCGCAAGTTGAGGAACAAATTTAGCGGCGTGCTCACCGGCAAAGGCATGCATTGGGGCGGCAGTCTGATCCGGCCCGAAGCCGCCGGTTTTGGGTGCGTTTACTTCGCCGCCGAGATGCTGGCCACCCGCAACGACAGCTTGAGCGGCAAAATCTGCCTGGTTTCCGGTGCCGGCAACGTGGCCCAGTCCACCACCCGTAAATTGATCGAGATGGGGGCCAAGGTGGTGACGCTGTCCGATTCATCCGGACACATCTACGATGAAGCCGGAATCGACGAGGAGAAGCTGGCCTTCATCAAACACCTGAAAAACGTCCGCCGCGGCCGAATCAGCGAATATGTCGACCAATACACCCAGGCCGAATATACACCGGCAACCCCCGGCCAGGATGCCAACCGCCTGTGGCGGCATCGCGCCCACTGCGTCTTTCCCTGTGCCACCCAAAATGAAATCGGCAAAGCAGACGCCTACCATCTGATCAATAGCAACGTCAAATTGGTC